>JALSJA010000112.1 GCA_026989615.1 Parvularculaceae bacterium
CCTGCTGGGTCCGTCGGGGTCCGGCAAGTCAACATTATTGCATCTTGCAGGGCTGCTTGAAAAACCCGATGCCGGCGAAATTTATATCAATGGCGAGGCGACCACAAAGCTGGGCGAGGGCGAGCGCACGGCGCTTCGCCGCAGCCATATCGGTTTTGTCTATCAGTTCCACCATTTGCTGCCGGAATTTTCGGCGCTCAGAAATGTCGCTCTGCCGCAAATGATCGCCGGGAAAACTCTGGCCGAAGCCGAAGCCAATGCCAAGGAGATGCTGGAAAAATTGGGCCTTGGCGAGCGCCTGACCCATCAGCCGGCGGCCTTGTCGGGCGGTGAAAAACAACGGGTTGCCATGGCCCGCGCGCTTGCCAACAGGCCCGGCCTGTTATTGGCTGATGAGCCCACCGGTAATCTCGATGTTAAAACATCGGCTCTGGTGTTCGAGCAATTACTGCAAGTGGTGCGCGAGCAGGGGCTTGCTGCTTTGATCGCCACCCATGACCGATCCCTCGCGGCAAAAATGGACCGCATCGTCGCCATCCACGAACAGAAACTCGTGCGTGTGAGACTGCAAGCGAAAGTGAGTAGCGAGTAGTTGGTAGCGAATAGGGAGTAGCAAAAGAAAATACTCATCCTGAGGAGCAAGGCGATAGCCTTGCGTCTCGAAGGATACCCCCAAGCGAAAATATTTTTTCTTCTTTTTCACAGCAAACCTGACCGGGGGTCGGCGGGTTTTTTGCCTCGCACCTTTTTTACCCCTCATGCCTCGCGCTTTTGATACCAGCGGCGCTTCATGGAAATCCGTGCCTGTCGGGCGAAATGATTGGCCAAGGGCTTGGCGCTGATACGGGTGGCCAGCACCGAAACAAACACCGCGCTAATGCCAATCACCAATACCGGTTCCTGATCGACAATCGCCGTCGACCCCATGAGATGCAAGAGGAATAAAGCGGTAGCCACTCCGGGGGCGCCGCCAAACCATGCGATAAAGGCTTTGTGATCTTTGGGAATATCGTGGCTCTGCAACAGGATCATGCGTGGGAACACCCGCAAAATCGTAATCGCGGCTATGACAAAAACAATCACCAGCGCATCGGCATCCAGCAGGCGCGGCCCCAAGGCAAAGCCGAAGACAACATAGGCAACCGGCACCACCAGCATTTCAACCCGACGCCTGATGCCGCGTTTGAAAGCCTCGCCAAATTGCGCCTCTTCGGTCCAGAACAAAGACAAAGCCCCGACGCCAATAATCGCACTGCCATGAATAAAGGGCAGCAGGATGAATAATAATCCGGCCGCAATAGCGAGCTCGAAAATAGCCCTGTCCGGGTTTTTCCGCACCATTTTGCGATGGCGCAAACGTCCGAGCACCAGCCCGAGAGCGCCGCCAACGGCCAGCCCAAAAGGCGCTTCCCAGATAGGCGCACTCATCCAAACCTGATCGAGATATTGCGGCATTTTGGCGGTGGATTCGATAATTAAAGCCAGCGGCACCCCAAGCGCCAAAGCCGCGGCACTTTCCAGCGAGATTGCTTTTTTAATCGAGTCCGGGGAAGCGCTATTGGTCACTGCGCGCCGTTCCAGCACCGAGCCATTGAGCATCAGGGCGGTGGCCAGAATAACCGCCGAGGTCAGGGTCAGACCCTGAATGAGGACAAAAGCCGATGGTGCGGTCATGGCGAGGAAAAGCAGGCTGGCAAAAAGGGCAAGGCTGAAGGCCACCGGAGAGAGTTTACGAATACGGGTCAGGCGAAATTGCAGCCCGGCGCTAAACACCAGCGCCGCCAGACCAAGATCGGCCAGATGGGCGGTAAATTGTGCATTGGCCACGGGCAGGCTCATCCAGCCCCAGACCATGCCGCCAATAACCGCCACCGACAAGACCATTGCCGGGCGTTGATTCAGGCTTTCAAGAATCCCGATACGAGCGAGCAAACCAATGCAAAGCACTGCCATGCCCAGTCCAAGGGATAAAACCCACATTTCCATGAACTGCTGACCTGTTTTTGACTAATAAGCGGAATCTGAAGTGATTGCTTTGAAAGTGCAATCAGTCGGGCAGATTATTTGCGCGCCCGCAAAATGGGGTGTTTTGGTGCTATAATTGTTCTTCCAAGGGCGGAAAGGGCGCAGGCGCGGCCGTAAAGGAGCGTTTTCCCCATTTTACCCCCATCTTATCCAAAGCATTTCCCCAAAATTTCTACATGGTTTTCCACAGGATTATCTACAATTCCCCCATAAATCCACAGCAAGTCCCCAGCCTATCCACTTCTTTCCCCCACCGCTCCGCCCTCATCCTGAGCTTGTCGAAGGATGGGAGAGGGCAATAAATGCAACGCGTCCAAAATCTATCCCCGCCAATCATTTCGCTGCGATAATGAGCTCCAATCGCTAGTGCCTATTCGGTTTGATTGGTATCAAAACGAAAATAGGCTCTAAAAATCAGGGGCCCGCGCCATGAAAAAACCACCACAAAAACCATCACCGACCCGCATGACGGCAAAAGAAAATCCGGAAAAGCAGCGCCGCCGGCGTATAGGTCGGGCAATAGCCGATGCCGCCCCGGGAATTGCCGAAGCCTTGGGCGGTCCCTTGGCGGGGGCTGCCGTCGAGGCCGTTAAAAAAGCGATTTTTGGTGAAAAACCGGTGAGCGAAGAAATTGTGGAAAAGGCTGTGGAAAAAATGTCACCAAGTCTAGCCATGAAACTGGCAGAGGCTGAAGCGGAGTTTTACCAAAATCTGTGGCAGGCGCAGGCGGCGGCAGAAGAAATTGCTGCCGCAGATCGCGCCAATGCCCGCCAGCGCCAGCTCGAAATGGAGGATAAAATGCCAAAAATCCTCGGCGCGTCGATTGTGGTCGGGTTTTTTCTGGTGCTGGCCTTTATGTTCCTATTGCCTATTCCTGCGGGCTTTGAAACGGAATTTTCAATCCTGCTGGGAGCGCTGGCGACCATGACGGCGGCGGTGGTCAATTTTTATTTTGGCTCCTCGGCGGGTTCGCGCGAAAAGACGCGGCTATTTCTCGACAAGCGCCGCTAAACCCCGTAACCCACCATGGGTGAGATTGACCCATGGATTATCGCCGAACAATTCTCCCGCCAAATGCGGATATCCTTATCATCGGGGCCGGTATAATCGGCCTTGCGCTTGCCTTTGCACTGCAAAAGCGCGGGGCCAAAACCGTGCTGCTATGTGCCGGTGATATTGGTGATGGGGCGAGCGGCGCTTCGGCGGGCATGGTCACACCTGCCTTTGAAACCCTGCATTGGCCACCCACAACAAAAAACCATTTAAAAAAAATTGCCGATGAAAGCCTTGCCGCATGGCGGGTATTGGAAAAAAAATTGCATCACGAAACAGGCCGCTCTATCGGGCTTGATCTGTCCGGTGCTATTGCGTTGCCTGATTTTTCTGAGACTTCAGGCCAAAACGCATTTATCGGGCAGTTAAACATGCTGGCCAAAGGGCAGGGGCTCACATGGGGTGAGTATCCGTCAGACCTTTTTGCGGAACTTGCCGGTGGCGGGAAAAAAAATACCACAAGACATTTAAAAAAGGGCCTGTTGGCCAAAGGCGAGGGGCAAATCGCCCCGCGTCAGACCT
>JALSJA010000113.1 GCA_026989615.1 Parvularculaceae bacterium
AACCCCCGGCCCTCGGTTTTGGAGACCGATGCTCTACCAACTGAGCTACACCCCTGCATAGGTCCTGCCCGGCTGGATAATCAAAATGGGCAGGTCAGGGCTGTTTACCCAACCAGCGCCCCGAGCGCAAATGAATTTACCAATAAAAACCCGAGACCAGCCCGGCGCTAGAGCCCGGTTTTGATGGAATCAAAACCGGACTCTAAGTCTTTGTTTTGACGCTCCTGAGCCAAGGCGAAGGGCCGGACGGATAACCGGCCTCACCCTGAGGAGCCGCGAAGCGGCGTCTCGAAGGGTCCACTTATCCTGGAAACGCTCTAAAGCGGCAGGGCCAGCACCAAATCATGGTAAAAATCATCCCCGACCTGAAATTCTCTGGTCCCAATCTCCTCAAAGCCGGAGCGGCGGTAAAAGGCGATGGCCTTATCATTCCGGTCATATACTCCGACCAGCAACCGCCCGGCCCCATTTTCGCGGGCATGGCTGACCGAAGCCGCCAATAATGCCGCGCCGGCGCCGCACCTTTGAAACCGCGACAGCAAATAAATGCGCTTTAATTCAATATCGCCCTTTTCAATTTTCACCGGCAGATCCGGCGAAAGATTGAGAGCATAGCCTATCGCGGCCCCCGTCTGGCTCATTTCGGCGATCCAGGCCCCCATTTTGGCCCGTTGCAAAAAATCCTGATAGCGCGCCTTGCTGTGCTCTTTGGCACAATGGGCGGTGATATTTTTCCCGGGCAATATATCGCAATAGGCATCCACAAAAGTCGTCGCCCCAATCAACGCCAGATTGGCGGCATCTTTTGGCGTCGCCGGTCGAATGTTAAATTTCGGGATCAGATCGGACATAAGGTCCTCTTATAGCTTGCTCAGAGAAAAGGAAAACCACCTTTTTGACAGGGCAATAAAAAACGGCCAGAGCGCCTGCTCTGACCGTTTTCCTCAAGCTGGAGAACTTGAAATGACTTACATCACGCCAAGTTTTTTCACAGTGGCCAATGTCAGACCGCCTGTGCCGAGATTATTGCGACGCTGATAGGCTTCAACGGCGCGCATGGTTGACGCCCCGAGCACACCATCAACGGCCAGATTAAAGCCTTCCTTGTTGAGGGCAGCCTGTACACGGCGAACAACATCCGGTGTGGTATTGGTTTCGCAAAGGATTTCACGCCAAACCAGCCGTTCATCGGAAACTTTCTTCTGTTTGGTAACAGTTTTGTAAGTCGCCGGGATCGGAATCCGCTTGGTTGTGGCTGGCTTGACCAGCTTGCGCACCTTGACGGTTTCATATTTGGGCGGAATTGGCACCGCACGAGTGGTTGCAGGGGTTGCAATAACGCGCTTGGTCACTGTTTTGGTAACCGCTGGAATTTTCTTCTCAACCGTACGGGCAGGCTCTACCAGAACCTTTTTCTTGACCGTGCGATATTCCGGCGGCACCTCGACCAGACACATGATTTCACCGGTCGCACTCTCGCGGGTTTCGGTTACGACACCACCGGCAAAGGCAGAACCGGCAGCAATCGGACCAGAGCCTTTTTTCCATGTCGTATAACCTTCGCGTACCAGAACACGCTCGGTCTTGGTTGTGTATTTTGCCGGAATGGTTGTCAGTTCCGTGCGCGCAGGCTCGACAACGATAGTCTCGGTCACTGTTTTATAGGTCGCCGGAACAACCTCCAAACGCTCACCACCTTCGGAAACCAGAACCCGCTCCTCGACCCACTCATATGTGGCGGGGATCACTTCAAGGCGCTCAGACGCATCCGTATCGAGCACTTGCTCGGTAGTGGTCGTGTATTTTGCCGGAATCAAAATCCGCGCATAGCACTCGCCCGGCTTGGCTGGCGGCAGATCCGCACTTCCGGAATTAGCACTCATTTTCGCAGACCCTGACGAAGATGACGCCATGGATCGTAATTTGGTATTTTGGCTTCGCAATTCAGCATTTTGGCGCTCAAGCTCCGCCAGACGCTGGCGCTCGGCCGCGCTCATATCCATTGATGATGACGATGACGCGCTGGAAGACTCAGACTTCCCCGTCATACCGCTGAGCGGATTGCTCTCGCAACCAGCTACCACGAATGTCACTAAAGCCAGTGACGCAATTCCATATTTAAGTTTCATGAAGATCTCCACATCCCATATTTGTTTCAAAAAATTTTCCGAGACCGCTGGCATGATTACCCGCGGCCATCAACTCGTGTGTGAGCGTAATTTTCAGAGAACGATAAAAAACCCCAGAAATTAGGAGACAGCCCCCGAAAAACCAAATCCCACATGAATAATATGAAGTTTGGTTAATGTGCTGTCAATGATGCCACAGCACCATATCTAACACTTTGTTTTAATGTGCATTTTAGCAATTACACTTATCAGCCCCCACGCAACTAAACGCCATTTTCCGCTGTTGGTTTTGTGTTTCCATTTTTGATTCGGCAAAAAATATTTTGCCTTTTCAAAGTCTTATAGGATCACGTCCTGACTATGTGAAAAATCACCCCCTCACCCCTGTTCAACAGGTCCACAGGGTTTATACATCAACCGACCAGAATCGAGAGCCAATCGCCAGAAAGCTAAAAAATATGAGCAGCACCAATTCGGCCATCCAAGATTTTTACACCCGCATCAGTCAAACACTGGAGCAGATAGAAAAAGATGGCCTGACCAAAAAAGAGCGCCTGATTACTTCCCCTCAGGGGCCGGAAATCACCGTTGGTGGCAAAAAGGTGCTGAATTTTTGCGCCAATAATTATCTCGGCCTTGCGGACCATCCAGCCCTGGTGGAAGCGGCCCATGATGCGGCCCAAAAATACGGCTTTGGCATGGCCTCGGTGCGCTTCATCTGCGGCACTCTGGATTTGCACCGCACGCTGGAACAACGCATTGCCCAATATCTCAAATTTGATGATGCAATCCTGTTTGCCGCCTGTTTTGACGCCAATGGCGGGGTGTTTGAACCCCTGCTCGGTCCGGAAGATGCAATTATTTCCGACGCTTTGAACCATGCCTCGATCATTGACGGGGTGCGTCTGTGCAAGGCCAAGCGCTTTCGCTTCAAAAATAATGACATGGCCGACCTCGAGGCCCAGTTACAAGAAGCCGACAAGGTCGGCGCCCGCACCAAGCTTGTTGTCACTGACGGGGTGTTCTCCATGGATGGCTATCTGGCACAACTCGACAAACTCACGAGTATTGCCAAAAAATATGGGGCGCTCGTCATGGTCGATGATTGCCACGCCACCGGCTTTATTGGCGACAAGGGCCGTGGCACGGCAGCACATTTCGGGGTCGAGGACAAAGTCGATATTCTCACCGGCACGCTGGGCAAAGCCCTTGGCGGCGGCATGGGTGGTTTTATCTGCGCCAGCCAGCAAGTCATTGATTTGCTGCGCCAGCGCGCCCGCCCCTATCTTTTCTCCAACGCCCTCACCCCCGCTTTGCTGGGCGCTTCCATGAAAGCCATAGAGCTGGCCGAACAGGGCGATGATTTGCGCGAAAAACTCACCCGCAATGCCAAAATCTTTCGTGACGGCATGAGCGCCAATGGTTTTGATCTCCTCCCCGGCGAGCATCCGATCATT
>JALSJA010000114.1 GCA_026989615.1 Parvularculaceae bacterium
GGGCCTGGTATGTTAATCGCCGCGCTATCCGCGACGCTTATGTGCGCCAGACCCGCGCCCGCCGTGAGGCCCGTGCCGATTTGCAGGCCGGTGTTGGTGAGGCCGTCTATCTGAAAATGGTGCAGCAGCCTTTGTTCTACGAGCACGAGCATGGGGTAATCTGTCTGGCTGATACGGGCGATAATCGCACGGTTTATTTTGATGTGGACAGTTTTGAAAATGACAGCCGCTGGTTTCTCTATATCAATGGTGATATGCACCGGGATACTTGGCGCTGGATGCGTCTGATGGGCTCTGGGGCTGTGGCTGAATTTTCCGCTTCCGGCCAGCGCATGTCGAAAATTGGCGACACGCCCTATGTGGAAGCGCCCGATGCCTGGGAAGCGATTTCTATTGCTCTTGGCGAGCCGCAAGATGGCGATATTATCGATATGCCGCTGGAAAAAGTGCTGACGACGATTTCCCGGCTCCTGTAACCGGTTCAGGTAAAACCTAAAGAATTTTGGCGGGTAAAGGCTGGTTTTGGCCTTTATCCGCTTTTTTATGAAAAAGGTGGGGGGCTTTTGCGGCTTGCATCTGTTCAAAGCCGGTCAGGATTGCTACATGGCGTGTCATGGCTGTTATTATTGATAAACGCGACGCCCCCAAGGCGGAACGCCACCCAGACAAGGTCGAGCGCCATCCGGAAAAGCGCAATAACGCCGAGAGCGAGATTTTGCGCAAACCCGACTGGATTCGCGTGCGTGCGCCGGTGTCCAAAAAATATTTCGAGACCCGCGAGATTGTAAAATCGAAAAACCTCGTCACCGTGTGTGAAGAAGCGGCCTGCCCGAATATTGGCGAATGCTGGGACCAGAAACATGCGACCATGATGATTATGGGCGATACCTGCACCCGCGCCTGCGCCTTTTGCAATGTGAAGACCGGATTACCCGCAGCGCTTGACGAAGATGAACCGCGCCATGTGGCCGAAGCGGTGCGCGAGATGGGGCTGAAACATGTGGTGATCACTTCGGTGGATCGCGATGATCTGGCCGATGGCGGGGCTGATCATTTTGTCAAAGTGATAAAAGAAATTCGTGCAGCGACGCCGGAGACGACGATTGAAATTCTGACACCCGATTTTCTGCGCAAAGGCGATGTGGTCAATCAGGTGATCGATGCCAAGCCCGATGTGTTCAATCATAATCTGGAGACCGTACCACGGCTCTATCTCTCCATTCGCCCCGGCGCACGCTATTATCATTCCTTGCGCCTGTTAGAGCGGGTGAAAGAACGTGACTCGCAACAATTTACCAAGTCCGGCATCATGGTCGGCCTTGGGGAGGCCCGCGAAGAGGTGATGCAGGTGATGGATGATATGCGCTCGGCGGGGGTCGATTTCTTGACCATCGGGCAATATTTGCAACCAACCCGCAAGCACGCGCCGATCAAACGTTTTGTCACGCCGGACGAGTTCAAATCCTATGAATCGCTGGCCCGCGCCAAAGGGTTTTTGATGGTTTCCTCCAGCCCGCTGACACGCTCCTCCCATCATGCGGGCGAAGATTTCGCAAGGCTTCGCGAGGCGCGGGCGGCGCTGGGACAATAGGCACGCCCATGAGCGCCCATCATGAACGCAAACAGGTGGCCTATACGCCAAAGCAGATGTTTGATCTGGTGGCGGATGTGACCCAATATCCCAAATTCATTCCCTGGTGCACGGCCCTGCGCGTGATTAGCAAAGAGGAGCGCGGTTACCGATGTTATTTATGTGCCGACATGGTGGTCGGCTATAAGGTTTTTCGCGAGCGGTTTCGCTCTGAAGTCACTCTCGACAGTGAAGCCCTGACGATCGAGGCGCGTTATGTGGACGGGCCGTTGAAGAATCTTCTCAACCAATGGGCTTTTGAGGATGACGGCAAGGGTGGCTGTATCATTGATTTCAAAATCGAGTTCGAGTTTAAGAACTTTCTGATGCAGGCGGCGGCCAAGCAGGTATTCGACAAAGCCTTTTCGCGCATGACCGATGCGTTTATTGCCCGCGCGGAAGATATTTATGGGGTGAAGAGGTAGGGTAGAGGGTAGCGAATAGAAAGATACTCATGCTGAGGGCGTGCCCACCTCGTCATCCCCGCGAAGGCGGGGACCCGTCTCGGAAAGATTCTTCTCTGATAGTCTGGTTGTTCTTGTTGAAAGGGCTCGAGACAAACTTCTTTTTGTACCCATTATTTTTTCCGAGCTGGGTCCCGGCCTCATCCTGAGGAGCTGCAAAACAGAGTCTCAAAGGATGTGAGGCGTCATTACATGCCGCACCGCGCCCGGGATGACGGTTGGAAGCGTTTTTTTTAAGAAGGTTAAATCGTTACTCGTAGATGCAACATCTTCAATCCGTGTTCCACCGCTGCCATGCGGATGGCATTGCGGCCCTCATCGGGGAAGATAATCTTTTCACTGCGGGGCGAACAACCAGTGCCGCCAATGCCGAACCAGACGAGGCCGACGGGCTTGTCTGCCGTGCCACCGCCGGGCCCGGCTATGCCGGTGACGGAGAGGGCGATGATACTTTTCTCATCCTGATCAAGCGACTCGTCCTCGACCCCCGTTTTCACGGGGGCAGGCGGGCTCAGGATGAGGCATTTTTGTAAAGCCCCCGCGACCATGGCTTCGGCCACTTGTGGTGAGACCGCGCCATATTTTTCCAGCATGTCTTCGGGCACGCCCAGCATGTCTCGTTTGGCTTCATTGGCATAGGTGACAAAGCCCCGGTCGAACACATCGGAGGAACCCGCAATGCTGGTGAGCGCCCCTGCGATTAGCCCGCCAGTGCAGCTTTCTGCGGTGCGCAAAGTGAGGCCTCTTTCGCGGGCGGCGACCAGAACCTGCTCGGCGAGGTCGGTAATATGGTCCGGGAATAGGGCGCTCATTCAACCCTCATCCATATCGTTCAAGCCAGGGGCGGGCAAAGCGATATTGGCTGTGGCCATGGCGGCGATGCCCTCCTTGCGGCCGGTAAAGCCGAGGCCTTCCGTGGTGGTGGCTTTGACCGAAACGCGGGCCACTTCAATGCCCAGAATCTTGCCTATGCGCGCCCGCATAGCCTCGCGATGGGGACCTATTTTGGGCATTTCGCATATAATGGTCACATCCACATGGATGATGCGCCCGCCCATGGCTTTGATGCGGTCGCGGGCATTTTCCATGAAAAGCTGCGATGGGGCGCCTTTCCATTTTGGGTCCGAGGGCGGGAAATGACTGCCAATATCGCCAGCGCCAATGGTTCCCAGCAAGGCATCGGTGATGGCATGGAGCGCCACATCGGCGTCGGAATGGCCGATCAGTCCGCGCTCATGGGGGATGGTTACGCCGCATAAAATCACCCGGTCACCGGGGCCGAAAGCATGGACATCATAGCCGTGGCCCATGCGGGCTTCGCTGCTGGCGGCCAGTAGTTTTTCAGCCATGGCAAAATCCTCTTTTCGGGTAATTTTGATATTTTCCGGATTGTCGGGAACCAGCTTTACGGGAAGGCCGACAGCGCTGGCAATCGCAGCATCATCGGTGAAGCTCTCGGCGGCTTTGGCTCTGTGAGTGG
>JALSJA010000115.1 GCA_026989615.1 Parvularculaceae bacterium
TCAAATCCTGAAACTCATCAATACACTGGCCTCTTCCGATGAGGAAGCCGCCTGACTGGCAATACCCATAATTCTACGAAGGTGTTAAACATGGGCGGTTGTAAGGGCCGCCCATATTTTTTGCACAATAGGACCGCGCGAATTCTAGAGCGCTTCCAAAGAAAACTATTTGATTTTTAGGGATAATTATTTTCTGAAATGGCGCGAGTGACGGGACTCGAACCCGCGACCTCCGGCGTGACAGGCCGGCACTCTAACCAACTGAGCTACACCCGCGCATTTCATCCGCTTGCCTGCCAAGGCCAAAAGCCTTGTGGCAAGACGGCTTTTCCTAAAGCTGACGGCGGCCTGCGTCAAGCGGGATTTGCTCCTTCCGATGCTATTTTTGTCGCCGAGGAGCAAAGCCGGCCCATAAGAGCCATGGCCGGAGAAACGCCTCGCCCTAAACCTTGTCCGGCGCGACCCGAATCACTGCCTTTCCGGTATTTTCGCCGCTGAACAGGCCCAAAAAGGCCTTTGGCGCTGCCTCCAGCCCGTCATAGACCGTCTCGCGGAATTTGACCTTTCCGGCCCCGACCCAGGGGGCCATTTCGCTGAAAAACTCCAGCGCCAGATGGGCGTAATTGGAGACGATAAAACCCTGCATCAGGGCCCCGCGACCGATGAGATTGATGAGATTATAGGGCCCCGGCTCCGGCTTGGCATTATTATATTGGGAGATCATACCGCACAAAGCGATGCGCCCGCCAAAGGCGATGACATTCAGTGTTGCCTCCAGATGCATGCCGCCGACATTTTCAAAATAGCAGTTAATTCCCTTGGGCCCATGTTCCGCCAGCGCCTTGGTCAGTTCGGTCGAGTTCTTATAATCGCGATAGTTCAAGGCTATATCGACCCCCAGCTCGTCGCGCAGCCATTGGCATTTTTCTTCTGAACCCGCAGAGGCAATCACTTTGCAGCCCTTCAGCTTGGCAATCTGGCAGACGATGGAGCCCACCGCCCCGGCAGCACCGGAGACAAACATAGTGTCCCCCTCAACCGGCTTCAAAATTTGCGATATACCCGCCCAGGCGGTCAGCCCCGGCATGCCCAGCACCCCGAGATAGGTCGAGAGCGGGGCCATGGCGGGGTCAACTTTTTGAAACATTTCCGGCTTGCCAACCCAATGATCGCGCCAGCCACCATTAAACCCGACCACATAATCGCCAATGGCGAAATCCTTATGGCGGGATGCTATGACTTGTGAGACCGCGCCACCATCAAGCGGTTCCTCCAGCGAAAAAGGCGGAATATAGCTTTTGACATTGGGGTTCATTCGCCCGCGCATATAGGGGTCAACCGACATCCACACCACGCGGACCGCGATCTCGCCTTCCTGCGGCGGTGGTAATTCGCGCTTCTTTACAACAAAGCTGTCGGGCGCGGGCAGCCCTTCGGGATATCGGGTCAGATAAATTTCGCGAGCGGTCACAGCCATGGCAGAAAGCCTCCTATTGCTTCCCTCCATAGATGCGTGTTTCCCATTGAAATCTCAAGGGCTAAAGGCAGTGGCCTTATTGGCCAATATGGGCATCAATGAACCCGCCTGTAGCTCGTAATAATTCGGTGCGTGTTTTGGCCGTGCTGAGCCAATGGTCTTCGCCTTCCAACGTGATAAAGTTGAAATCCTTGCCGGCTCGCTCCAACGCTTTTGCCATATCCTTGGACTGGCTAATCGGCACTACCGTGTCGCCCCGCCCATGGACCAACAACACGGGTGATTTGATATTTTGCGCCGCATAGACCGGTGAGATCTCGCGGATATAATTCCCGTCGGCAACGCGTTTGCCGATCAGGCGCTCCCAATATTCAACCGTTTCTGAATCACGCCCCCCGGCCCTCTCTCCCACCCAGGCCATTTGCGCGGCCACATTGCTGACCCCGGCGACACTGACAACACATTGAAACATGTCAGGTTTGAAGGCTGCCGATGCCAGGGCCGCGTAACCGCCATAGCTGGCACCGACAATGCATTTGCGCGACGGGTCCACAATGCCATCAGCAACCAGCTTATCGACACCTTCATAAATATCGCTTTGCATTTTTTTGCCCCATTCCTGAAGCGCTGCAAATTCGAGATGAGACCCATAACCGCCGGACCCTCTGAAATTAGGTTGGTAAACAGCATAGCCCTTGGCGGCATAATATTGCGCCCACCAATCAAACACCATGCTATCACGCACGCCCTTTGGTCCCCCATGGGGCATGACAATAAGAGGAAGGTTTTTGCGCGATCCATTGGCCGGATAGGTAATATAGCCGGGAATTTCCAAGCCATCCGATGCCACATAGTCAAAAGCTTCTACCTCTCCCAAAGAGGCGGCATCGATATCGGGATAGCTGCTGGCAAGAAAAGAGGTGCGCCCTGCCGCAACATCCAGCAAATAATATTTTATCGGCATGCCGGATTTATCGACTTCCAGAACGAATTTTTTGCGGTCTTTTGACCAAGACGTTATTTTGACATTTTCACTCGGAAAAACATCCCATAATTGCGCCTGCAACCCCTTAAAGGCTTTATTGGTAAAGATCTGACGGGGCAGATCATCCACGAGATAAGCACCAATCACCTGATCGCGATAGGGATCAATAATCGCCTCCTCGATGTCATAGCGTGGTGAAGAAATCAGTTCCGTCAACGACCCGTCCGTAATGGATAAGGCATAAAGGCCAATCCTGTCACCGCCACCACGGCTGCGCACCACAGGCCCTTGCTTGTCAAAGCCAACTATAATCATGCTGGCCCCGCCGCCATCTTCTGCCTCAGAGGATGACAATGCCTCAAATCGTTTCTCGCCCGCTTCGCGATAGAGATATTTTCGCTTATTGGCCGCGTCATGGTAATCGACACGCATTCTTATTTCGCCATTGGGACCAACAACAAAATATTCGGTTTCCGATTCGCTGGAAATGCGGGCATTGCCACTGCCCTTGTCACCGCGAATCAATCCTTTGGCCGCTGTTTTGACCGATCCGTTTTTCAAATGGGCCTTATAGGCATTGGTCCAGAATTGCACCATCACATAATCAGGATCATCCGCAAGGCGCGACAAAATATAGCCATTATCAACATAATTTCCAAAACCACCTTTGGACATGAGTCGCCCGGTTGATTTGCCATCGCGCGAGACCGTAACAAAACGGGAGATCTCATAGGTGTTTTGCTGCCCTGCCTTTACGCTTTCCGTAATGGACATATCGACAATGAGCCAATCATCGCTAGCCCAAAACATATCGCGAATATCACCATGGCTCAGCTTAACCGCTATATTCCTCGACTTATCGGCCAGATCAAAAATCGCGAGAATATTATCGCCATTCGTATGCAAAATAGCCGCTAGCGCAC
Organism: Parvularculaceae bacterium; assembly: GCA_026989615.1. Taxonomy (GTDB): domain Bacteria; phylum Pseudomonadota; class Alphaproteobacteria; order Caulobacterales; family Parvularculaceae; genus S012-90. The sequence continues at coordinate 3,386 of JALSJA010000115.1, forward strand.
CGCCATCGGGAGAAATCTGATAATTTTCCTGCTTGGGCAGGCTACCAAATAGTTCATGCAAATCCTTTTGCGCCTGTTCACCCTGCCCATATGCCGAAAAAGGGGCCGCGCCAAAGATAAGAAATGCTACAAATAAAACCAGCTTGTGCATGAAGACCCCCTTTTGGAAA
>JALSJA010000116.1 GCA_026989615.1 Parvularculaceae bacterium
AAAGATTTTTGTTGCGCCGGATGTAAAGCGCGCGCTTTGTCCGGAGATTTTTCCTGATAACAGCAAAGTTGTGTCATCGCTGCTGTCGATGATAATCACGGGATTTGCCTGAGACTTACGGCAAAATCGTGCTTTCCTCATGCTGTAATTGATCGCGCCCAGCCTTATGCGGGGGTCCCCAAGATTGGTACAGCTATTTTGTGCGTAAAGCCGGGTTTGGTTTTCACCGGGCTTTGTCTCAATATTGAAATGCCAGTCGAGATTTATATTTTCAACAAGAGAATTGCCAGAAACATAGCGGGTCAACAGGCTTTTGACTTCTACTGTGCCACGTAGGCCTTCATCATTAAAATCGAGATTAAACTTGCTGTTAAAAGGGTTAAGCATGGCGCCATAATTATTCCACGATGCGGCCTGCACCTCGCCCGAAATTTGCTGGTTGCCGTCGCCAAGACCGAGGAGGATTCTACCCTGTAATTGCTTTGCCAAAGGAGCGGTTACGGAAAATTCAATTGCGATTTTTTCATTATCGCGCAAATCCGGTATTTGCGGCGATGAAAAATCAATCTGTACGTCATTATCAAAAACAAGGCTGCCATTGACAGCCTGTTCGCTTTGTGCGGTGCTGATCTGCCCGTCCTGCCAGCGCAAATCTGTTCTTAGGGATAAATCAAAATATTGCGCTTCCTGTGGTGCCAATATTTGCGGGAGCAAAGCACTGTTCCCCAAACTTGTAACGGGTAGAGCGGGCAATGTTGCGAAGGCTAATATATCTGCCTGCAGGTTATTAATACCGGCCTGCATCACTTCCGGCCAGCCTTTGCCGGTGATAAAAAGCCCGCCATTAGCTGGGCGGGCCTCATTTTGCTCTGCGGTGAACAGGGCTGACAAATTGCTGTTAAAAGTGAACGCGCCCGATGGTTCCAAAATCAGGTCAAAGTCTATTTCAGAATTTTGGGCATTGACCTCACCCATGAATAAAAGCGGCGCGCTGAGCTTCCCTCCAAGGCGGCCCTCGCCTTTATCGTCAATGAGGGCGTAAGAGCCGCCTATTAATCCGACTATCTCACCAGCTTTGGTTTGTATGGTAAGGCGAATTTTATCAAGCGATATTTCTGTCGGTAAATTGGGCGGCTTTGAGCTTGTATTTTGTTGTTGCGGAAGACCGGCAAGGGCAAAGCCGTTTTCATTTTCTATTATAGCCAGACTGGCGCCTCTGATAACTATTTTGTCAATAATGAGAGGCTGGCCCCAGCGATAGGAAAAATTTATTTTTGCGGCATCAACTTGCAGGACAGTATCGTCCTTGGCTGTAGCGCGCAAATCCGCGATAGCAAGCCGGTCAAACCAGATATCACGCACTTCTAGGGAAATATTTTCATAGCCTTGATTTTCAAGCGCTGCCCGAACGGCTTTTTCGGCAATGTTGAGGCGATTGAAATAAAGCCAGCTTGCAAAGGCGACCATCAAGAGCAGTAAAAACAAAAGGGCAAGGGTAAGACGCTTTAGCATGAATTATGGCCCTCCCCTTTAAAACCTACAGAAACAATAGAGATTAAAACCCTAAACTGTCCCCTAGTCTAGAGCCTATTCGGTTTTGATTGAATCAAAACCGGGCTCTAGGTCTTTGTTTTTGAGCACTTCTTATCCGAAAACCGGCCTCATCCTGAGCCTGTCGAAGGATCCATTTTTCGGGAAGTGCTCTAGCCGTAAATCACGGCAATTCGATGACCATGCCGTCATAGGCAGGCTCTATATTATCGGGTGTTTCAGCCTGTAGCGTCTCGTAATCAAGGTCGATATGAAGATTGGTGAGAATGCCGCGTTTTGCTTTGGCTTGTTGTATCCACGCAAGAGCCTGCTCGACATTGGCATGGGATGGATGTGGCGTATAGCGCAAGGCGTCGACGATCCATAAATCGGCCCCTCTTGCCTCATCAAGGCTGCGCGGGGGTAATTGCGCTACATCGCTGGAATAAACGGCATTGAAGGGTTCGCCCTTGGCAGGCGAAAAGCGAAAACCAAGAGAAATGACCCCGCCATGGCCCTGCTCAAAGGCGGTGACACAAATGCCGCCGCCAGGGCCATCAATGATCACCGGTTGATGGAGCGCCGGGATCAGGTTTTTTTCCAATATGGGGGGATAGAAACTACCCTCGGCCTGAACAAAACAATAGGCAAAACGGTCATGCAATTCCGGCGAGGTTAGTTCATGGGACCAGACGGGAATGCGTTTTCGATGATGAATGGCAAGGACGCGCAAATCATCAAGGCCGTGTAATTGGTCGGCATGGTCATGGGTGATAAAGACTGCATCAAGGCGATTGACCCGGGCGCTTAAAAGTTGTTCGCGCAAATCCGGTGCGGTGTCGACGAGAATGACGGTACGTTTGTCGGCATCGCTCCAATCATCATGGGCAGAAATTTGTTCTACCAATATGGAGCAGCGACGGCGGCGGTTTTTGGGATTGTCAGGATCGCAGGCCCCCCAGCGGCCCTTGCCATCCTTGCCGCCAATGCGCGGGACACCGCCGGAGGAACCGCAGCCCAAAATGGTGATGCGCATTTTATGTGACGCAGGCATCCTTACGCCCTCTCGGCTTTGGTAAACAGGCGAAAAAAATTGTCACTTGTCTGACGGGCGAATTCATCCTCGCTGAGATTTTTCAATTCGGCCATGAAGCTGGCAATATGCGGCAGGTAGGACGGCTCATTGCGCCGCCCGCGCTTCGGAACCGGAGCCAGATAAGGGCAATCGGTTTCGATGATAAGGCGATCCATGGGCACGAAGCGGGCAATCTCCCGCACTTCCTCGGCTTTCTTGAAAGTGGTTATGCCGGAAAAGGCAATCATGCCGCCAAGGTCAAGGGCTGCTTTGGCAAGCGCCATGCCGCTGGTGTAACAATGCATCAGGGGCGTGAATGGTTTTTCTTTATGGCTTGCCAATAGCAAGTCGCGCATATCATCATCGGCCTCGCGATTATGGATGATGAGTGGCAGGCCGGTTTCCTGCGCTGCTTTTATATGGGCTTCAAAAACCGGCTTTTGGGCCTGACGGCTGGAATGCTCGTAATAATAGTCAAGCCCGCATTCGCCAATGCCGATGGCACGGGGATGGGCCGCGAGATCAATCAGTGTTGTGGCTTGTAAGCCTTTGGCGGCTTCAGCGTAGTGCGGGTGAACCCCGACAGAGTGCCAGATATCGCTATTGGCTTCGGATATGGCGATGATTTTTTCGATATTTTCCAGCCGGTCGCTAATCGTGAGCATGGTCGAGACACCGGCCAGACGGGCGCGGTTGATGACATGATCGATCTCGCCCTCAAATTGTGGGGCGTGTAAATTCACATGACTATCAACCAGCATGGGACCGCACCAAAGGTTGAAAATATTGTCCAAGCAGAGCAATCATATGGCCCCTATCCGTATTTAACGCTGTGCCCCGGCCAAGCAGGTCGCGGGCATTTTCATAGGTCTGCAGCATCTCGTCCATGCTGGCATGGGAGAATTTTCGCCCTTCGCTTTCAAACGCGCCGGCTTTGCGAATTTCCTG
>JALSJA010000117.1 GCA_026989615.1 Parvularculaceae bacterium
TATACACCAAGACAGGGACTGCCGGCATAGATTTCAATTCGTTTGAGGAGGGGGTTTTATGTGGTTATGGCTTTTATGGTGGGCGGTTGATGACCATCTGGCTGCCGCTTTGGAAACCCCCGGCTTAGGCAGTTTGCCGATCTGGGTTCCCTTCATCATCTCCCTTGCCATTTCCTTCACCCTCGCCAAGCGCATTTGAGGCCTGCCGACCTTCCTCCCGTTGCATTTTCAAACGGATAATTTCTTCGCGTAACAGCGCCGGTGTATTTTCATGATAGCGCTTCATGAAAAAAGCAAACACCAACCCCCATGCGATTAGAAACCCGAAAAAATAATAGAACCCGGCCCAATCATTGAGAATAAAATGCAGGGCTTCCGGTTCAATACGGGCAAGGGGGGAAAAGCCATTTTCACCAAACACAAATTGATTCAAATATATTTCCGGAATTGTATTATCGAGCCATTTATTCATCGCCCACTGACCGGCGGCGAGAATGACCAAAAGCAATGGAATCGATAGTAAAAAACTGATACTGGCGGCAATCATATAACCGGGATATCGCGGAATTTCCGTTTTATAGTAAAGGGCGTAAAATTCCTGTTCGGAAATGTCACGCACCATATCCGCCTTTGCCTCGACTAGGCGCTGATATTCATATTTTGCCCCTTCGGCAATTTCCGCCTCGGTTTTGCGTTTCCACAGCCAATACGGGCCGTAAAGAAGGGCGGACAAGAGAAGCAATATGATAATAAGGACAAGCAAGGAAATAACTCTACATCTATCTGGCATATCTGGGCGGGGGTGATTTTTTCATTTTCTGCATAGCATTGTCGAGCGCTTGCGCCAATTCCCCACGCTCATTGGGTGACAAAAACCGCCCCAGAACCAACACATCGCCAGACAGGCTTAGTTTAATCTGGTCATCATGGTCCATGGGCAATGTATATTCAAGGCGCGTCCAATAGACCGGCAGGCTCCAGCAAGTTTGCTGGCCATTGGCAGCGGTTCTGGTGACCAGCAAACGATCGCCAATAATCATGATCCGTTCAGACAAGCGCCCCTGCCGATAGCTTATTTTGAACGCCAGCCAAACGACCACAACATCAACCGCTGCAAACACGGCAATCGGCCAGGCCCCGAGGGCTGTGTAAAACACCGCACTGACAATATTGACCATGATAACCACAAACATCAGGGCCATGAAGCCGGGGCGGGTCAGCGAGCGATTGGGATAGGCCATGGCGTCAAATGCGACGCCTTCGGCGCATTCCGGCATTTCGTCGCACGGGGCCACCCCCTCTTGCCCGACCTTTGTCGGGCTAAGGGTTTCCTGCAAGGGCTGGTGTAAAAAGCCGTTTTTCATAGGGTCAAGATTTAGACCGAATATCGGCCGATAGCAAAGCCAGTTTTTGCCACCGCAAGACTGGTCAAGGCTTGCAAATTGCTCTTTAGTAAGCCCATGGGTGTGGGTATTCATTCGTGCTTTCTTATAAAATACCTCGACCCTTTTTAGGTCCATTCTACGCATCTCCACATAATGGCGGTGCAATCTAGAGGAGATGACTCATGGCAAGCGCTGCTGATTTTATTGAAAATGTCCGTAAATACCGCTCCAACGCATCGGAAGACACCGTTGGCAAAATCGTCAAACATCTGGGCATTGCCCTGCAAAATCGCGATTCATCGCTGGTTTCCTGCTCTGACCAATCAGAACTTGACCGGGTGCGCGAAAGCTGGTGCCAGAAAAAGCTTGGCTCCGACAAAAGTGAGGATGAACTGAACGCAATCATCAATGATGTCTGTGCCGAAATGGCCGATGAAAAAGGCCATAAGCATCGCGTTACCTTTTACTATCTGGTGGCCGACAAGCTGGACAAGCTGATTACCTTGTAACTAGAGCACTTCTGCGAAAAGTGGGTCCTTCGACAAGCTCAGGATGGGCCGGTTTTCGGATAAGAAGTGCTCAAAAACAAAGAGTTAGAGCCCAGTTTTGGTTGGTATCAAAACCAAAAAGGCTCTGGATATTCCGGTTGGAAGACGGCCTTGTGATAAACATGCAGGGCCGTTTTTTCTTGCTCCTTTTCTGTTCCGGCCCTTGCCCCCTTCGCCAATTTCCCGCATCTGTTTTAACCATGCCTGCAGCCAAGAAAAAGCCAAGCACCAAACGCTATCGCCGCCTGAAAGCGCCGCAAATCGAAGCGCTGTATAAGCGGCTGGCAGCGCTTAACCCCAATCCCACAACCGAATTAAACTATAAAGACCCCTATACTCTGCTGGTCGCGGTCACCCTGTCCGCGCAGGCAACAGATGTCGGGGTCAACAAGGCAACAAACCGGCTTTTTCCTGTCGCCCACACTCCCGAACAAATGGTGGCCCTAGGCGTTGAAAAGCTGGGCGATTATATAAAGACCATTGGGTTATGGCGCAATAAAGCCAAAAACGTTATCGCCCTGTCACAAAAACTGCTTGATGATTATGGCGGCAAAGTGCCGGACAATCGCGAGGCTTTGGAGGGCCTGCCCGGGGTTGGCCGCAAAACCGCCAATGTGGTTTTAAACACAGCCTTTGGCCAGCCCATGATTGCCGTTGATACCCATATTTTTCGGGTTGCCAATCGCACCGGCCTTGCCCCCGGCAAGGATGTTGTGGCGGTTGAAAAAGCTTTGGAAAAAGTCACTCCGGAAAAATATCTGGTCGACGCCCATCATTGGCTAATCCTCCATGGGCGTTATATTTGCAAGGCCCGCACGCCGGAATGCTGGCATTGCCCGATTGCCGATATTTGTCTTTATAAAGACAAAACGCCCTCGCCTGACGAACAAAAAGCACGCAAGGCGACCGTCGCCAAAGCCAGCCCAAAAAAGAAATCCCGAAAGCTGGCGGCAAAACCCAAACTAAAGAAAGCCAAACGGTCATGATATCCGCCCCCGCACAAGAGCGCCTGATACTCCCCCTTGATGTTCCGTCTACGGATGAGGCGGAGCGCATTATTGCAATGCTTGGCGATGCGGTTTGCTTTTATAAAATCGGCTATCAATTAATGTCGGTTGGCGGGATGGATCTGGCCAAAAAACTATCGTCACAAAACAAGAAAATATTTCTGGATTTCAAATTTCTCGACATCGGAGCCACGGTTGAAAAGGGGGTGGCCAGTGCGGTGAAACTGGGCGGGGATTTTTTAACCGTTCATGCGGAACGTGATTGCCTCGCCGGTGCCGTGCAGGGACGCGGTGACAATAAGCGCCTCAAACTTCTGGCGGTCACAGTGCTGACCTCTTGGGATAAAGGGACTTTACGCGATTTTGGCATTGCGGGCGATGTTGAGAGCCTTGTTTTATCGCGGGCCGAAAAAGCGGCACGAGCAGGGTTTGACGGCGTTGTGGCATCGGCCAAAGAAGCCGCTGCTATTCGCGCCCGATTTGGTGATACGCTGCAAATTGTCACCCCCGGCGTGCGACCCCATGGTACCAGCGCCAATGATCAAAAGCGCGTGGTCACCCCGACCGAGGCGATAAAATCCGGCGCTGATTATCTTGTGGTCGGGCG
>JALSJA010000118.1 GCA_026989615.1 Parvularculaceae bacterium
CTCGCCCGCCCAGGCCATTGTTCCTGCCGTATAAAAGGCGAGAAAATCTCCGCCAATCCAAAGCCCCTGCCAATTGATAAGACCATCGGAAAAAACAATGTCAGCCATCAGCATCGCGCCAACCAAAAGCGCAGCTATCAATGTGACCCGCTCGGCGCGGGGTTTTTGAGTCAAGGCTGTAAGAATATTGTCAAGCCGGTTGGCCATTGGCGCTTTCCTTCACGGCTGCCGCAGGCTGTTTGGCTTCAATGGCTTCTATCCGGGCAAAAAAAGCGCGGCGCAATAACATGCCGAGCAATAGCAGCACCATGACCAAACCCAATTGCGCGCCCATAAATTTTGAAACACCCGGCAGGAACATCGGAATTGCCCATAAAACAGCAAGGCCCAATTCTTCAAAGCGCAAAAACCCTGTGCGCAAAGCCTGTCGCACCAGCACCACCGCCGGAAAGATCAATATGGTCATTTCATAATAATAGGCATAGGGGGTGCATAAAAATACTGCGGCCATGAGAATGGCGGCGCGCAATTCCCAGTCTTTCACCTTGCGCCAGACATAAAGCACAAGCCCGATAGCCGAAACGGCCGCCAAGCCTTGCAGGATCATGGCTATTTCCCGGGACACACCGCTTTTGTGGAAGGCGGCAAAAACCGTTGGCATTTTATGGATCGGATAGAGCGATGATTTTACGCCCTCGGAAACATTGATAATCGCATGGATGAAGGCCTGCCATGTCTCAAGACCGAAGACACCGATGGAAGCGGCCATCATCAGCAAGGCGGTTATAGCCGCTGAGAAAAATGCCCGCCAACAGCCAGCAGCCATATAGGCAAAGGGCAGCAAGACACCTAATTGCGGCTTGAATGTTAGAAGGCCAGCGGCAATGCCGGCCATAATCGGCCGCTTGTCCGGCAAGGCCACCGCCAGAACCAAGAGCGAGGCGGTGAGAAATCCGTTTTGTCCGGTAATTACCGCGTTAAAGCAAACCGGCAATGCGGCGATTAGAAACACGCCGGTCCATTGCAGGGACATGGTTTTTCGCATCACTCCCAAAAACAAGGCAAAAGTGCCGAAAGTCCATAGCAGATAGCCAAAGAAAAACGGTGTGAGCGCCAGGGGCATGACGAAAAAATAATAGCTTGGCGGATATTGCCAGGTCAGGCCATAACGCTCTCGCGGCGGGCCTTCTTCCAGTAAATGCGCTTCAAAATTTTTCAATTCATAGATTTCGGCGGCCTCCCCCTGCGCCACCGCTTTGGCAGCGCCCCAAAAGGCAACATAATCACCGCCCACCGGAGGGCCGGCCTGCAAATTCATATCGTCCGACGCAATCAGCGCCTGCCCATAAACCCCATAGCTCATTACCGCCATGAGCAGGCTGATCATGACAATACGGTCAGTGGTCAGGACCAAGGTTCCCTTGATGCGAGGGATGGCCATCAGGCGCTGCCATAAAGACAATATAAAAGATTTCAGGCGCAATGCTGTTTGTTCATACATAATCAGGATTTTTGCCCAATCATGGTGAACAAAGCCTTAGGGTTTTTCGTTTAATTGCTTTGCAACAAGTCATTTTTGGTAAACAAATTATGAATGAAGACCTGCTTACGCCACGCACACAGGAACGCCCGGCTTTATTGTCGATTGTCTGCCCCGCTTTCAATGAAGAAGAGGTATTGGCGCAATTTCATCGCCGTGTGCGCAAAGCCATGGCGGCAATGGAGCAGAGCTATGAGCTGGTTTTTGTCAATGATGGTAGTCGCGACAACACGCTTGGGCTGATGCGCCTCATTCGGGAACGCTATCCCAATACGACGATTGTCGATCTGTCGCGCAATTTCGGCAAAGAGATTGCCCTTTCTGCAGGGCTGGATGCGGCGCGGGGCGATGCAGTTGTGGTCATCGACGCTGATTTGCAGGACCCGCCGGAAATTATCGAAGCGCTCATCGCCGAATGGCGCAAGGGGTATGAGGTTGTCTATGCCCAGCGCAAAGCGCGCCATGGGGAGACATGGTTGAAAAAAGCAACGGCGGGCGGATTTTACAAATTGATGAGCCGCCTCGGGGCGGTGCGTCTGCCGGAAAATACCGGCGATTTTCGCTTGATGAGCCGCAAAGTGGTTGATGCCATTGGCGAGATGCGCGAGCGCCATCGGTTTATGAAAGGTGTCTTTGCCTGGGTCGGATTTCCCGCCAAGGCGGTGCTGTATGATCGCGACCCGCGGGCGGCGGGGACCACCAAATGGAATTACTGGAAATTATGGAATCTCTCCCTTGAAGGGATTACGTCTTTTACCACCGCGCCGCTTAAAATTTCTACCTATATCGGCTTTATCACCGCTGTGCTGGCGGTTATGGCGGGGCTGTTTTATCTTGTGAAGGCCGTGTTCTTCGGGGATCCCGTGGCGGGCTTTCCCACCCTCATCACGGTGATGCTGTTTCTTGGCGGCACCCAGCTTTTCGTCCTCGGGGTCATGGGCGAATATTTGGGGCGGATTTTCAACGAGACCAAGAGTCGCCCGCTTTATTTCATCAACCAGTTGGAAGCCTCCAATTTGGCGGGGCCGGAAAAAGACAGGGCCGCAAAGCCCGCCAACCCAAAAACCAAAAGCGATGTGCTGACCGCGCAAGACGGCGAAGCGGTTAAGGGCTAGAGCTAAAACCCCTCTTGAAACTAACCCCACTGCCCCTCTGCGAATCAGCGCAGTGTTCTGCTTATGTCTGATTTTATCACTTCTGCCTTGCAATGGCTGATGGCGGGTGCGCCTTTTGCTGCTTTTTGGACCCTGCTGGGCTGGGGGCTGGCGCTGGCGCTTGGGGTGTTTTTATGGCGCCATGCGCGGACCCTTGGGGCTCTTAAAATCGAGCAGGCGCGATTGCAGCAAAGCCTTGGCGAATTTGACGCTTTGCGTGATGACCTTGCCCATGCGAAAGGTCAAAATCAGGAATTGCTGCTAAAGCAGCGGGAGCTGGAAACCAAGATTGGCGAGCGCGAGCGGGCCTTGAAAGAAATGCGCCATCGGCTTGAAACGGATTTCCAGTCCATTGCCTCTTCCATGCTGCAACAATCCCATAAATCATTTCTGGAGCGCGCCAATGAGACTTTTGAAAAGCAACAGGCCCGCGCCAGAACCGAAGTGGATCAATTGATCAAACCCATGCGCGAAACCCTGACCCGCTATGAGCAGGGTTTGCGCCATATGCGCGACAACCAGAAACAATCGCAAGGGGAATTATCCAATCAGATAAAAGAGCTCGCCATGTCCGCCAAAAATGTGCAGGCCGAAGCGGCGCGGCTGGTGACGGCCTTGAAAAGCGGCCCCAAAACCCGGGGCGATTGGGGCGAAGCACAATTGCGCAACATTGTCGAAATGGTCGGCCTGTCGCCCTATTGCGATTTTGAGGAGCAGTTTAGCGTGCAGGATGGGGAGCGTTCCTTGCGCCCGGACCTTGTGGTCAATCTGCCCGGCGGCCGCAAGCTGGCAATTGATTCCAAGGTCTCTCTTAGCGCCTATATGCAGGCGGTGGAGGC
>JALSJA010000119.1 GCA_026989615.1 Parvularculaceae bacterium
CGCGGCCCTTTGTGCGGCTTCGAGCCGGGTTTGGGATTTTTCCAGCAGGCCGGGAAAGAGCCGCTCAAACTCGCCCTCATGGGGGGTGAGGATGGTGTTTTGCGGCGGGGTCAGGTTTTCTCTGGCTAAAATAGTCAGGGCGTCGGCGTCGAGCACGGTTTTTTTGCCGCAAGTGAGCGCTGCCTTGACCCAATTTTCGGCGCGATCATTTAGCCCTAATCCGGGGCCGATGCAGATGGCGCTGAGACGGGGTTCCTTCAGCAAAGCCGCAAAAGCCTGATCATCCTCGCAAGGCATAATCATCACCTCGGTTTCGTGATTGGCCAGCACCAGAACCGCTGATTTGGGCGCGGCGATTTTGACGATACCCGCCCCGGCCCGAAGGCAGGCATTGGCGACCAGTCTTGCCGCACCGGTCTGGTGCAAGGGGCCGCAGGCAATGAGGGCGTAGCCTCGTTTATATTTATGGCTTTGGGGGTTTGGTTTTGGCAGGGACCATAATAGGGCGGGATCATTTTCAAAAACCCGCGGCGTCATGTCCTTGATGATAGTGTCGGGGATGTCGATTGGTGCCAGCCTGACCTGCCCGCACAAAGCCCGCCCCGGATATAGCAAATGGCCAAGCTTTTTACGGCAAAAAGTGATGGTGTGGGTCGCCTGCGGAGCATAGCCCAGCACTTCTCCGGTTGAGCCACTGACGCCCGAAGGCATGTCCACGGCAATGAGGGGGGATTGGCTTTCATTCGCCTTTTGCAAAGCCTGTTTGAAGTCTCCTTCAATGGGTCGCGTTAAACCAGCACCGAACAGAGCATCGACGATGAGACCATATTCTTCTGCCTGCCAGTCGGCGAGGGGTTTATCTTCGCCCTGCCAACGCTTTCGATTTGTGGCCGCATCACCCTTTAATTTTTCCAGCGGCACAGCGCTGGCGGTGACTATTTGCCAACCGGCTTCGGCCAACAGGCGCGCCACCACATAACCATCGCCTCCATTATTGCCCGGGCCGCACAGGATCAGCGTTTTGGGGCGAGCCGGATAGAACTGGATTATCGCATCCGCAACCGCCCTGCCCGCCTGTTCCATCAAATGCAGCGAATCAATAGCAGCCTTGGCGGCTTCCTCATCGGCATGGGTCATTTCCTCATTGCTAAGCAGAGCAAGGCGCAAAGGGTTCATATTTCTGGCCTTTTCGTAAAGATTGGGCTTCCCCCCCAATATAGGGTATAATTCGCCCTCAATGGAGCCGCCCCATGAAGAAAATCGAAGCAATTATCAAACCCTTCAAACTGGACGATGTCAAAGAGGCCCTGCAGGCGATTGATATTCACGGCATGACCGTGGTCGAGGTGCGGGGTTTTGGTCGCCAAAAGGGCCATACAGAGCTTTATCGCGGAGCCGAGCTGGTGGTGGATTTCCTGCCCAAGCTGAAGGTCGAGATTGTGGTTGCCGACAAAGCGGTGGATGAGGCCCTTGCCGCCATCAGCAAGGCGGCCCATTCCGGGCGAATCGGGGATGGCAAGATTTTCGTCCTCAATGTAGAAAAGGCCGTGCGCATCCGCACTGGCGAGCGCGATGATGAGGCGCTTTAGCCACATATTTGATGGTTTTAGAGCCTCCGCCCCCTGACATCTGCAAATAGATGTTGCACTGCGGTGTGATTCCGTTTCTTATTCTCTCCCGGGTGTGCCTTTTCGCTCGGGATTTGCACAACCATGAATTATTCAAAACGCCCGGCCGCGAAACCGGGCCCGTGACCTTAGCAAGGATTACCCATGAGTGTGCAAGACGTCCTTTCTCTCATCAAAGACAAAGACATCAAATATGTGGATCTCCGGTTCACAGACCCGAAGGGCAAATGGCAGCATGTTACCTTTGACCTTTCCATGGTCGATGAAGGCTTTTTTGAAGATGGCCAGATGTTTGACGGGTCTTCGATTGCCGGATGGAAGGCGATCAATGAATCCGACATGATCCTGATGCCGGACCCTGCGACAGCGGTGATTGATCCGTTTTTTGCCCAGCCGACTCTGGCGATTTTTTGCGATGTTCTCGACCCCGCCAATGGCCAGCCCTATGGCCGCGACCCGCGCACGACCGCCAAAGCCGCGGAAAACTATCTCAAATCAACCGGCATTGGTGACACCGCCTTTTTCGGGCCGGAAGCCGAATTTTTTGTTTTTGATGATGTGCGCTGGGCTGTGGACCAAAGCGCCATGGGCTTTGAAATTGACAGTCAGGAAGGCCCCTATAATTCCTCGCGCGATTTCGAGGGCGGCAATATGGGCCATCGTCCGGGACCCAAGGGCGGCTATTTCCCGGTGCCGCCGGTCGATCACGAACAGGATTTGCGCTCTGAAATGCTGTCCCTGATGGAAGAAATGGGGCTGGAGCCGGAAAAGCACCATCATGAAGTCGCTCCCTCGCAGCATGAATTGGGGATGAAATTCTCCACCCTGACCAAGATGGCCGATCGCATGCAAATGTATAAATATATCGTCCACCAAACCGCCGCCGCCTATGGCAAGACCGCAACCTTCATGCCGAAACCTGTTTATAATGATAATGGTTCCGGCATGCATGTGCATCAGTCGATCTGGAAAGGCGGGCAGCCCTGTTTTGCTGGCGACCGCTATGCGGATCTGTCCGAAACCTGCCTTTATTATATTGGCGGCATCATCAAACATGCCCGCGCCATCAATGCTTTTTCCAATGCCTCGACCAATTCCTATAAGCGGCTGGTGCCGGGTTTTGAAGCGCCGGTTCTGCTCGCCTATTCAGCCCGCAATCGCTCCGCTTCGGTGCGTATTCCCTGGGTTTCTTCGCCCAAGGGCAAGCGCCTTGAGGTTCGCTTCCCGGATGCCTCCGGCAATCCCTATCTGATTTTTGCCGCCCTGTTGATGGCCGGTATTGACGGAATTGAAAACAAGATTGATCCCGGTGAGGCCATGGATAAAGACCTTTATGATCTGCCGCCCGAAGAGCTAAAAGGCATTCCCACCGTCTGCGGCTCCCTGCGACAGGCTTTGTCGGCGCTGGACGTAGATCGGGACTTTCTTAAAAAAGGCAATGTCTTTAACGACGATCAGATTGATGCCTATATCGATTTGAAGATGGAAGAGGTGGAGCGGTTTGAAACCACCCCCCACCCAATCGAATTCGCCATGTATTATAGCTCTTAGAGCCTATTTTCGTTTTGATTGAATCAAAACCGGGCTCTAAGTCTTTGTTTTGACGCTCCTGAGCCAAGGCGAAGGGCCGGACGGATAACCGGCACCCACTTATCCTGGAAACGCTCTAGTTTTGCGCTCGCGGGCTAATCCGCGCTGACGCGCGGGCCCTTCGCGGGAGCGGCACATGGGTGCCGGGGCCGTGGTCACGACCCTTGGGTTTTTTTACTATTTACACTCACTGCTATTCCCTTGCTGCGCAAGGGGCAGCGAGCGCGGCGCATGAGCGCCGGGGCTGCGGTCGCAGCCCTGCAAGCACAGTCTTAAACCAAAAATTCTTCACAGGCCCAAAAATCCGTTGGC
>JALSJA010000120.1 GCA_026989615.1 Parvularculaceae bacterium
AGCGCGCGCTGGCCATAAACAACGCCAATACCGCTCGGGCCATAAATCTTGTGCCCGGTCATGATATAAAAATCAGCCCCCAGCGCTTTTACATCCACCGGCCCATGAACGGATTTCTGGCAGCCATCGACCAGAATTTTGGCACCAACTCCATGGGCCATGTCAGCCATGGTTTTGATATCCGGCGCGGCCCCCAACACATTGGACAGGCCCGTAATCGCCACAAGCTTGGTTTTTGGCCCAAGCAGAGACTGATATTGGTCCATATCAATGGCGCCATCATCATCAACGGTAAGCCATTTCAGCACCGCCCCTTTGCGCTCGCGCAGGAAATGCCATGGCACAATATTGGAATGATGCTCCATCACCGAGAGGATAATCTCATCACCCTCATTTATATTTTCCATGCCCCAGCTATAGGAAACCAGATTGATGGCATCGGTGCCGCCCATGGTGAAAATAATTTCGCCGTCATCAACGCCCAGATAGCTGGCGCAGATTTTGCGCGCCTGCTCATAGCGCTCGGTTGCTTCATTGGAAAGCGTATGCAGGCCGCGATGCACATTGGCATAGGATTGGGTCAGCGTGTGATTGATGCAGTCGATTACCTTTTGCGGCTTTTGCACCGAAGCCGCATTGTCAAAATAAACCAGCGGCCGGCCATGGACTTGCCGTTGCAAGATAGGAAATTCGGCACGGATGGCATCAACATCAAAACGCATGCCCGCCCTCCATAAATCCGGTCACCTTATCGGTAAATTCCCCGCGCAATGCCGTATCGCTGATTTGCTCGAGCACTTCGCTCAAGAAAGCCGCAATTAACATAGCGCGGGCCTGATTTTCCCTAAGCCCCCTTTGGCGCATGTAAAATATAAGCGCCGGATCCAGCGCGCCAACGCTATTGCCATGGGCGCATTCCACATCATCGGCATAAATTTCCAGCTCCGGCTTGGCATCCACCTCGGAAGTGTCGGACAACATCAAGGCTTTATGCTGCATATTGGCGGCGGTTTTTTGCGCCCCGCGGGCCACATAAAACTTGCCCTGAAACACGGCGCGGGCCTGATCGCGGACAATACCCTTGGTCAATTGCTCCGTTGCACCATGGAGACCCCGATGGATTATTTCACTGCTACTATCGAAATGGTTTTTTCCGGATAGAAGATAGGCCGTCGCCAGATTGATATTAAGATCATTCCCCTGCCCGTCAATGCGGGTTTCAAACCGCGTATAGGCGCCGCCAAAGCCAATCAATGTCTGATTATAATGCGCGCGCGCTGCCATTTTGACAAAACTGTTTTGCACCATAATGGCTTTGACCGCTTCCGGTTGGAAAATGCTTCTTGTGAGACGGCTTTCTTTTGCCAAGTCAAAGGAAATAACCCCATTGATAAAGGGATCATTTTCACTCTCATAGCTTTCAACCAGATGCACACTCGCCCCTTGCGAAAGCGCCATATGCAGATTGGTGTGTATTGCACCACTACCATTGGCAACGAAGCGCAGATAAATTTTTTCTTTTACCGGCTTTGTTATGCGCAAAATGTTTTTTTGCACCGCGAGGCTTTCTGCCAACCCCGCAGGCAGCCTGCTCTCGGCAGACGCTGTTGAGCGCTCTTGTTCCAGGACCACACCATCAGGCAATGCCCCGGAAACATGCAAAACCCCATTGGCAAACACAAGCGCAACCGCATCACGCACCGGCAAGACTTCAGGCGGTAACGCGCCATCATAAGCCTTGGTCAAAGGCTTTTCATCCCGCAAAGCGGCGCGCAAATCCGACCAGCGCCAGCCTTCGACGCGGCGATTGGGCAGACCTTTTGTTTGCAAAGCTTGCGCCAGCGCCCCGTCGGGTAGCGCCGCCAGCAGGCCTTGTTCTGTTTTTGTCAGTTTCAGCGCTGTCATGGTTCAAGCCGCCTCGCCGGCAAACTGGTCATAGCCATGGGTTTCAAGTTCGGCCGCCAATTCCGGGCCACCGGATTTGACGATGCGGCCATCAGCCAGCACGTGAATGCGATCCGGTTTGATATGATCAAGCAGGCGTTGATAATGGGTAATGACCAGAAAGCCGCGACTCGCCCCGCCATTTTCTGGCGCGCGCAAATCATTGACCACATCGCCGACCATTTTAAGGGCGTCAATATCAAGGCCGGAATCCGTCTCATCCATAATCGCAAAAGCCGGTTGCATAATCGCCATTTGCAGCATTTCCATGCGCTTTTTCTCACCACCGGAAAAGCCGACATTGAACGGACGCTTCAGCTTGGTATCAGAAAGCCCGACAATTTTGGCTTTGGCGCGGGCAAGGCGTAGAAACTCAGCGGCGCTTATTTCTTCTTCCCCGCGCTGCTTGCGCTGGGCATTCAAGCTGGTGCGAATGAAATTCATCACCGCCACGCCGGGAATTTCCATGGGCTGTTGGAAAGATAAAAACAGCCCGGCAGCGGCGCGTTCGTCCGGTGACATATCCAAAAGGTCCTTGTCGCCAAGGGTAACAGCCCCCTTGGTCACCTCATAGCCGGAGCGCCCGGCCACCGCATAGGCGAGCGTCGATTTGCCGGAGCCGTTCGGCCCCATAATCGCATGAACCTCACCGGCGGGGACTTGCAGCGATAGCCCCTTGATGATTTCGCTATTGTCGACACGGACGTGAAGATTATCTATTTTCAACATATTCTTTTCTTCTTGTTTTATGAAGGGCGGACTAGCCCACACTTCCTTCCAAACTCACCTGCACCAGTTTTTGCGCTTCGACGGCAAATTCCATGGGCAATTCCTGCAACACATCGCGGCAAAATCCGTTGACCAAAAGCGCCACCGCCTCTTCTTCGCCGAGCCCTCTTTGCTGGCAATAGAATAATTGTTCCTCGGATAGCTTCGAGGTGGTCGCCTCATGCTCCAAAATTGCGCTCGGATTTTTGGTCTCCACATAAGGCACGGTGTGGGCCCCGCAATCGCCACCAATAAGCAAGCTATCGCATTGGGTGAAATTGCGCGCCCCCTCGGCCTTGCGGTGAATGGAAACCAAGCCGCGATAGGTCTGGTCTGATTTGCCCGCGGAAATACCTTTGGAAATAATCCGGCTCTTGGTGTTTTTACCCAAATGAATCATCTTGGTGCCGGTATCAGCCTGTTGGCGATTATTGGTGATGGCGATGGAATAAAACTCGCCGACGGAATTATCCCCGCGCAAAATGCAGGACGGGTATTTCCATGTGACCGCCGAGCCGGTCTCCACTTGGGTCCATGACACTTTGGCATTTTTCTCGCGACAATCAGCGCGCTTGGTGACGAAATTATAAATCCCGCCAACGCCATCCTTGTCACCGGGATACCAGTTCTGCACGGTGGAATATTTAATCTCCGCGTCTTCCAATATCACCAATTCCACCACCGCCGCATGCAACTGGTTTTCGTCGCGCATGGGCGCAGTGCAGCCTTCAAGATAAGATACATAAGAGCCTTTTTCGGCAATGATCAGCGTGCGTTCAAACTGGCCGGTATTGGCTTCATTG
>JALSJA010000121.1 GCA_026989615.1 Parvularculaceae bacterium
CGCCCTGACTATTTTGGCCAGAGAAAACCTGACCCCGCCGCAAAACACCATCCTCACCCCCCATGAGGGCGAGTTTGAGCGGCTCTTTCCCGGCCTGCTGGAAAAATCCCAAACCCGGCTCGAAGCCGCACAAAGGGCCGCGCAAAAGCGCAAAAGCATTATTGTCCTGAAAGGTGCGGACACCATCATCGCCGCCCCGGACGGACAGGCGCGTATCAATGCCACAGGCACCCCATGGCTCGCGACCGCGGGCTCCGGCGATGTGTTGGCAGGGATCATCACCAGCCTGCTGGCCCAAGATATGAACGCTTTTGACGCCGCCAGCGCCGGGGCTTTCCTCCATGGAAAGGCTGCCGCGGCTGCCGGCCCTTATCTCATCGCCAGTGACCTTATAAAAAATCTGCCGCAGACCATGGCGGGAATCACCGGACAATAACCCGATGGCAAAACTATATTTCTCTTACGCCGCCATGAATGCCGGCAAATCCACCATCCTCTTGCAGGCCAACCATAATTATCTGGAACGCGGCATGCACACTTATGTGCTGACGGCGGCGATAGATGATCGCGCCGGGGCTGGAAAAATCGCTTCACGCATTGGCCTTGAAGCCAAAGCCTATCCGTTTGAAGCGAGCGATGATCTCTATCGGCATTTGAAACTTGAAAATGACAAAAAGCCCCTCGATGCTGTATTCCTCGACGAGGCGCAGTTTTTAAGCGAAGAACAGGTTTGGCAATTAGCCCGTTTCGCCGATGAATTTTCCGTACCCGTGCTGTGTTATGGCCTGCGCACAGATTTTCAGGGGAAGCTATTTGACGGCAGCGCCGCGCTGCTGGCCATTGCCGACAGCCTGCGCGAGATCCGCACCATTTGCTGGTGTGGCCGCAAAGCCAGCATGGTGCTGCGCATCGACGAAAAAGGCACGGCCATTAAAACCGGCGAGCAAATCAATATTGGCGGCGATGACAGCTATGTCTCGGTCTGCCGCCAGCACTGGGTCAATGGCGAGACGAGGGGGTAAAGCCTGCCTCTTCGTCATCCCGGGCGCGGTGCGGCATGAAATGACGCTCCGCAGAACCGGGACCTATCTCGGGAAGAATAAAAAAGAAACAAACGCTCCGCAAAGATTCCTTCCCCCGCCTCATCCAGGAGCTTGTCAAAGGGCGGGGGAAGAAAACTTAAAAGCCTATTCCCCCCTAGCTCCCGTCATCCAATCCGCGATTTTGCAGCAAAGGCTCGATCGACGGGTCTTTGCCGCGGAACTGGCGATATAGCTCATCGGCTTCCTGCTTGCCGCCTGCCTCAAAGACATTTTCCCGCAGGCGCTGGGCCAGAGCCGGATCGAAAATATCTCCGGCCTCTTTGAAGGCGGCAAAACCGTCGGCATCAAGAATTTCCGACCACAGATAGGCATAATAGCCGGCCGAATAACCACCGGCAAAAATATGGGAGAAATAGGGCGAGCGATAGCGCGGCTCAATCTCGTCGATCAATCCATAGCCTTCCAGCACATCGCGCTCAAAAGCATGGGCATCGGTAATCGCGTTGGCTTCTTCCAGAGAAAGATTATGCCATGCCAGATCCAGCAGTGAGGCGGCAATAAATTCAGTGGTTTTGAAACCCTGATTATGGGTCGAGGCCCGTTTCATTTTTTCCACCAACTCGGTGGGAATGATTTCGCCGGTTTCGGTATGTTTGGCATAAACTGCGAGGACTTCCGGCTCGGCGGCCCAATGCTCCATGATTTGCGCCGGAAATTCGGTGTAATCGCGTGGGCCGGAAACGCCGGCATAGCGCTCGAATTTTTGTGTGGTCATCAGCCCGTGCAAACCATGGCCAAATTCATGGAACAAAGTTTCCACTTCGCCAAAACGCATCAGGGCCGGGGCGCCATCTTCCGGTTTGACGAGGTTCAGATTATTGGTGATGATCGGGCGAACAGGCTCGTCAAGGGCCGATGCGCTGCGATAGGAACTCATCCATGCACCGCCGCGTTTGGATTCGCGGGCAAAGCTGTCGGTCATGAAAATGCCAAGATGCTCGCCATTTTCATCCTTCATTTCATAGGTGACAACTTCCGGATTCCATACCGGCACATCGTCAAGTTTTTCAAAGCGGACGCCCCAAAGCTTGTTGGCGACATAAAACGCGCCTTCACGAACATTTTCCAGCTCGAAATAGGGTTTCAATTCGCTGTCATCAAAGGCATATTTTTCCTGACGCAGTTTTTCAGAAAAATACCACCAATCTGAAGCGCGTAGCTTATAATCGCCCCCTCGGGCATCGGCCAAAGCCTGCATGCTTGCAAGCTCCTGTTTTGCCCGCACGAGGCCCGGACGCCAGACTTTCAACAAAAATTCTTCCGCCTGTTCCGGTGTTTTGGCCATGCGGGTTTCCAATTGAAATTCTGCATGGCTTTTATAGCCGCGCAATTTTGCCGCCTCGGCGCGTAGGCGGGCAATCTGTAAGATTACTTCGCCATTATCGCTGTCGCCCCCATGGGCGGCGCGCTGTGTATAGCCTTCGAATAATTTCTGGCGCAGCTCCCGGTTTTCCGCAGAGCTCATAAAGCCTTCATAGACCGAGCGATCAAGCCCGAATACCCAAGAATTCTTATATCCTTTAGCGTCTGCTTTGGCTTTGGCGGCTTGTTTTAGGGCCTCGGGCACCCCGGCCAGATCAGCCTCGTCGGTTACCACCATTTCAAAGGATTTGGTTTCTTTCAAAAGGTTTTGCCCAAATTGTGTGGTCATTTTGGACAAAGCGGCATTGATTTCTTTCATCCGCGCTTTGGCTTCCGGTTCCAAGGCTGCGCCGGAGCGGACAAAGTCGCGATGGTATAATTCCAAAAGGCGCATTTCTTCGGCATTGAGACCGAGCGTATCACGTGTTTCATACAGGGTGTGAATGCGCTGCCAGATAGCATCATCAAGATAGGCGGTATCGTAAACCTGGCTGAGGCGCGGATAGATGGTGCGCTCCAAAGCCTGTAATTTGTCATTGGTATCGGTATTGGTGATATTGCCGAACACGGAAGCCACGCGGCTTAAATCTTTGCCGGCGCGCTCCATATAGAGAATGGTGTTCTCGAAGCTTGGCGCTTCTGTAGAAGCGGACAATGCGGCAATTTCAGCTTCAAGATTGGCAATCGCCAGATCAAAGGCGGGCTCAAAATCCTCATCGGAGATTTCAGAAAAAGGTGGAATACCAAAGGGCGTATCCCATGTCTTGAAAAACGGATTTTCAGCCATGGTTTCGGCGCTTATCGGTGCTGTCTCATGGGTGTTTTCAGCAGATGGCGTCGTGGCCTCTTTATTGCCACAAGCGGTTAGCAAGGCGATGGCAGCAACAGAGCCAAGCAACAGGCCTGCTTTTAGAATTTTATTGGTCATGAAACAGATAAACTCCTTTGGAAACGAAAACCATTGCGGGCGATAATACCCTATGCAAACGCAAAAGGCAGCCCCCTAGGGTTTGTTGAGTATCAGCGTGCATTTA
>JALSJA010000122.1 GCA_026989615.1 Parvularculaceae bacterium
TGTGATCGGGTCTGATTACGGGGTGCGGATGAATGATCCCGGGGCCATCTATCAGCAAAAAACCGCTGAAACCAGTGCTATTATCCGCATCAACGGTTTGGGCTTGCGCGGGCCGCGTGAACAAAGTCTGGAAAAACCGGAGGGCGTCAAACGCATTGCCCTGTTCGGGGATTCTTACTTTATGGGTTATGAGACCGATTATGCGGACAGTTTTGCGGCGCGCCTTGGCAATGAAATGCGCCAGCGTCAATGTGCTGTGGAAATTGTCAATCTTGCAGTCTCCGGTTTTGGCACAGCGGAAATGTTGCGCACGCTGGAAGCCCGCGGGGCTGATTTTTCTCCCGATATAGTTTTATTTCAATGGCACCATACGGACCCGGCCGATAATAGCCGTGCTGATCTTTATCGCCTTGAAGATGGCATATTGGTAAGCACCGGGAAAAACTATCTTCCCGCCAATGGCTTGCGCATGACGCTACAGCAACAGCCTGTCTATCGCCTCGTCTCGGAACATTCCCATGCCTATGCGGCTTTGCGCGAAAAAACCGCTACGGCCATTAAAAACCTCATGACCGGTGGTGCTTTGGTCAAGCGCTCCGGACAGGTGGCGGGCCTCGTTGTCCCTGCGAACAAGATTGACCCCCCGCCTTTCCCCCAAGACCGCGATGATCGCCCGCCGGCAAGCGCGCTTGATCTGGCGCTTCTGGACGCAGCCGAACAACAAAGCCGTGATATGGGCGCGGCCTTTTATCTGGTGGATATTCCATCCTGGCATTCGCGCACGCAATTCTCGTCGGGATTTAGATTATTGCCGGAAGAACGGCGCAATCGCGAAAACTATCTCTCGCCGATTAACCGCTTTCGCCAAGAGGCCGGTGCAAGCCGTAAAATCTATTGGGAAAAGGGGCATATGCATCTCACCCCCTTTGGCAATCAGCTTCTGGCCGAAGAAATTGCCCGTCAACTGACCGATCATCCGCAAAAGCGGGCGCAATTATCCTGTCGTTCCACAGGCGATGCCCTTGCCGCCAACGCCCCTAGCCGCTAGGACCATTATTCACGGCGTAACGAACGGGGATGGCCATGCAGGCAGCGCAAATTCATGCTTTACTTAATCTTGCTATTGCTGCTGGCGCAGTCGAGATGGAATTTTATCGCAATGGCTTTCGCGAACAAAAAAAAGCCGATGGCTCTGCGGTCACCGAAGCCGATGAGCAGGCGGAAAAACTGATCCTTGCAGGGCTGGCCGAAATTGCACCGGATATTCCGGTGCTGGCCGAAGAGGCCGCTTCTGCCGGGCATATCCCTGAATTGGGTGATCGGTTCTTTCTTGTCGATCCCCTCGATGGCACGCAGGAATTTGTCCATCACCGCGATGAGTTTACCGTCAATATTGCGCTGATTGAAAATGGCATGCCTGTATTGGGTGTCGTTTATACACCGGTTTATCGCAAACTTTATTTTGGCCATATGGGCCATGGGGCATGGGTCAAACAAATCCCCGCCAAAGCCACGGACCATGCCGGCACACAAGCCGAACCGCTTGTCTGTCGCACAGTGCCTGCTTGCGATCGCATTGCCGTTGCCAGTCGCTCCCATCGCTCGCCGGAAACAGAGGCGCTGTTGCAAGCGCTAAAAGCGTCGCGCTGCACACCGGCCGGGTCGTCTTTGAAATTCTGTCTTGTGGCGGAAGGCAAAGCCGATGTCTATCCGCGCCTTGGCCGGACCATGGAATGGGATACCGGCGCCGGGCATGGGGTGCTGATCGCTGCCGGTGGCTCGGTCCATTGTTTTGACGATAATCGCGAAGGCGACAGCCTCACCTATGGCAAGAAGACCCGCGGCTTTGACAATCCCCATTTTATTGCCTGGGGCGCACGGGCCTGAATTTGTGAAATGACCATGGCGACACGCACCAATTCTATTCGCGAACAGGCCAGTGCAATAGGTTTTGATGTTGTCGCCATTACATCGGCTTCCTTGCCCGACAAGGCGGGCCATGGATTGCGGGCATTTATTGGCGCTGGCTATCATGGCACGATGGACTGGATGGAAACCCGTATCGCGCAACGCGCTTCGCCTGACGGCTTATGGCCTGAAGCCCGTTCGGTCGTGATGCTGGGGGTGAATTACGGATCCGAAAATGATCCCCTGAAAAAACTTGCGTTAAAATCTCGGGGCAATATTTCGGTCTATGCGCAAAATCGCGACTATCATGATCTTGTGAAAAAGCGCCTGAAGCGCCTTGCCCGCTGGATGGTGGCGACCCATGATTGCGATGTGAAGGTGTTTGTGGATACCGCCCCGGTGATGGAAAAACCGCTGGCCGAACAGGCGGGGCTGGGTTGGCAGGGCAAGCATACCAATATGGTGTCGCGGGATTTTGGTTCCTGGTTGTTTTTAGGCTCTGTTTTTACAACCCTTGAACTGGCGCCGGATGCACCGGAAAGTGATCATTGCGGGAATTGCCGGGCTTGTCTTGATATTTGCCCGACCCGCGCCTTTCCCGCCCCTTATAAAATTGACGCACGGCGTTGCATTTCCTATCTGACGATCGAGCATAAGGGGCTTATCCCGCTGGAGTTTCGCAAGGCCATGGGCAATCGTATTTATGGCTGCGATGATTGTCTGGCCGTTTGTCCGTGGAATAAATTTGCCCGGCAGACCGGAGAGATTGCTTTTCATCCAAGGGAAGAATTAAAGGCACCCTTGCTGGCAGAGCTGGCCATATTGGATGATGCAAGTTTTCGCGCCATGTTTGCCGGCTCACCGATAAAGCGCATTGGCCGCAATCGGTTTATTCGCAATGTGCTAATCGCCATTGGCAATTCCGGAGACGAGACGCTGATTGGGGTTGCGCAAGAATTACTGGATGATCCGGCGGTGGAGATTTCCGAGACGGCGCGCTGGGCCATCACCGAATTGCGGCGATAAAAATTGCCAAATGAGCGGCTTTCTTTCGGAGCGGATAAGCTATAAAGCGTTCTCATGTCTCGAATTGCCAAAAAATTTGCGAAATTGCGGGCGCAAAACCGCGCCGCCTTCATTCCTTTTTTGATGGCGGGCGACCCGGATCGTGCAATCTCGCAAAATCTGCTCCTTGGTCTGCCCGATGCCGGCGCGGATTTAATCGAATTGGGGATTTGCTTTACCGACCCCATGGCAGATGGCCCGGCCATACAGGCAGCAGGCCTGCGGGCCCTGAAAGCGGGGCAAAACCTTTCCATAACTTTGGAAATGGTGGCGCGTTTTCGGGAAAAAGATGATGAAACCCCAATCATATTGATGGGCTATTACAATCCCATCTATGCCTTCGGGGTCGAAAACTTTCTTCTTGCGGCCCAAAAGGCCGGGGTGGACGGTTTGATTGTGGTCGATCTGCCGCCGGAAGAAGATGAGGAATTATGCCTGCCCGCAAAGCGCCAAGGCCTTGATTTTATTCGCCTTGCAACCC
>JALSJA010000123.1 GCA_026989615.1 Parvularculaceae bacterium
AATTCCTGTTGGTCATAATTGTCTATGCGGTCGAAATGTTCCGGCTCTGCGGTGAGGGCTTCTTCGGCCTGTCCGGAGGGGCTGTCCTCGGCAGCGCTATCCTCCTGCGTTTGCGCACGCGCTTGTTCGTCAAGATCGCTCAGGGTCAAACCGTCACGTTCTTCTTCGGGCTTTTGCCCTTGCTTATCCTGCGGCGTGTCACTCACGGGGGTCTGGTCTTCCGTCTCTCAAGGTTTCTTATATCAAGGCTTATACAGACTTTTGCCGGGAAGTTGGTTAACGAGATATTGCCAACACCCTCAGAAGAGAAGGTTTTTGCCGGGAAAAGTGCTATTTGTCCAAAATTTGTGCAGGAAATTGCGATGACAATAGGGCTGGCGCTTAGAGCGTTTCCCGAAAAGTGGGTCCTTCGACAAGCTCAGGATGAGGCCGGTTTTTAAGATAAGAAGTGCTCAAAAACAAAGGCTTAGAGCCCGGTTGTGATTGGTATCAAAACCGAAAAGGCTCTAGCCAGAAGGGGGGTCTCCATCTCAAAATCACAGTCATTGCCGGTTTTTGATCCGAAAGTGCGAAAATATTTGTCAGCTTTGGGCGATATTGGGCTTGACGCAAGAGAACAAAAGGGGAATACTTCAAGCAAGAACATTATAGCAACAAAATCTGGGCAGGTCAAATTCTTGTCAGCCATTGACGGCGACTCGGCCCAGACTTCAGCTTTCTTGGAGAGGAGAACAAAACCATGTCTTTTGATCTTATTCGCGATGCCCTTGGTCTTTCGGTTCTGATTGGCATTATTGCTGCGGTTAATCTATGGAGCGGCTTGCTCGGGGCTTAAGGGGTATTTGGGGAAAATTTGCCCGCGGAAACGGGGGTAAATTCTGTTAGGAGGGAGCATGGCCGATTTTGTTCATCTCCATCTCCATTCTGCTTATTCTCTGGCTGAGGGTGCTATCCATTTAAAGGCGCTCGCCGAATTATGCGTTGGCGAGCAAATGCCGGCGGTGGCGGTTACCGATACCAATAATCTGTTTGGGGCGCTGGAGGCTTCGGAAATATTGGCTGAATCCGGTGTGCAATCCATTACCGGTTTGCAGCTTGCCATTGACCCCAATTCTCTTGATATGCCTTTGCCCAAAAGCGGCTATCTGCCCCATCTTGTATTATTGGCGCAAAATGAGCAGGGCTATAAAAATCTCATGGCCTTGTCGAGCGCCGCGTTTTTGGCCTCGCCGCTGGATGGCTATCATTGTTGTGATTTGCAAAAACTTCTCGGTCATAGTGAAGGCGTGATATGCCTTACCGGCGGGCGGGACGGGGTTTTGTCCTTTCTGCTAAAGGAGGGGCGCATTGACGAGGCCAAAGGGCTGACAGAAAAACTGGCCAAGAGTTTCCCCGACCGGCTTTATGTGGAATTGCAGCGGCACAAAGATAAAGCCCCCGATGAAAATAGGTTGCTTTCCATTGCCTATGATCTTGGCCTGCCTTTGGTGGCCACCAATGAACCGTTTTTTCCGGCGCGGGATGATTATGAAGCCCATGATGCTTTATTGTGTATCGCCGAAGGGGCCTATATTCATCAGGATGATCGCAGAAAAGTAACCCCGGAGCATTATTTCAAATCAGCGGCGGAGATGGCGGCGCTGTTTACGGATTTGCCGGAAGCGGTCGATAACACTATTGAAATTGCCAGACGCTGCGCTTTTCGTCCGCGCACCCATGCACCGATCCTGCCGAATTTTGCCGAAGGTGGCAGCGAGGCGGACGAGTTGAGACGGCAGGCGACGGAAGGCTTGAAGCTTCGCTTGCAACAGGTCGAGCTTGCGACTGACGAAGAGGATTATTGGCAAAGGCTTGATATCGAGCTTGATATTATCAACCGCATGGGTTTTCCCGGCTATTTCCTTATCGTTGCCGATTTCATCCAATGGGCCAAAAGCAATAATATTCCGGTAGGGCCCGGGCGTGGTTCCGGCGCTGGCTCGGTGGTGGCCTGGGCCTTGACGATTACCGATCTTGATCCTTTGCGTTTTGGTCTGCTGTTTGAGCGGTTCCTTAATCCCGAACGGGTCTCCATGCCCGATTTCGATATTGATTTCTGTCAGGACCGCCGTGATGAGGTGATTGCCTATGTGCAGGAAAAATATGGCCGTGACCGGGTGGCGCAAATCATCACTTTCGGGAAATTGCAGGCTCGCGCCGTATTGCGGGATGTCGGTCGGGTATTGCATATGCCCTATATGCAGGTTGATCGTATCTGCAAGCTGGTGCCGAGCAATCCGGCCAATCCGGTGACGCTTGCCGAGGCTATCGCCACCGAGCCGAAATTACGTGAAGAGCGCGACAATGATGAGCAGGTTGCGGCGCTTTTGCAAAAGGCTCTGAAGCTGGAGGGGCTTTATCGTCACGCCTCGACCCATGCGGCGGGGGTGGTGATTGGCGACAGGCCATTGCAGGAATTGGTGCCGCTTTATCTCGATCCGCGCTCGGATATGCCGGCGACCCAGTTCAATATGAAATGGGTCGAGCCTGCGGGGCTGGTGAAATTTGACTTTCTTGGATTGAAAACCCTGACGGTCATTCAGCGGGCGTTGGCGCTGATACAGCAGAGGGGCATTGATGTGGATATGGCGCATCTGCCGGTTGATGATAAAAAGACCTTTGAAATGCTGGGCGAGGGGGCGGCGATAGGTGTGTTCCAACTGGAAAGCACGGGCATGCGCGCAACCTTACGCTCCATGAAGCCTGATACGTTGGAAGATATTATCGCGCTGGTCTCGCTTTATCGGCCGGGACCGATGGAAAATATTCCGGAATATATCGACCGCAAATATGGCCGCTCCAAACCGGATTATCTGCATCCCAAGCTGGAAGAGGTTTTGAAAGAAACCTATGGGGTTATCATCTATCAGGAACAGGTGATGCAAATTGCGCAAATTCTGTCCGGCTATTCTCTTGGCGATGCGGATCTTTTGCGCCGGGCCATGGGCAAAAAGAAAAAAGAAGAAATGGACAAGCAGCGCAAGCGCTTTGTCGAAGGGGCGGATGCCAATGGGGTCGATAATGCCAAGGCCGAACATATTTTCGATCTGGTGGCGAAATTTGCCGGTTATGGATTTAACAAATCCCACGCCGCCGCCTATGCGCTGATTGCCTATCAAACCGCCTGGCTGAAAGCCAATCACACGGCGGAATTTCTTGCCGCTTCCATGTCGCTGGATATGACCAATACCGACAAGCTTGCGGTGTTTATGAAAGAGGCCAAACGTTGCAAAATCGAGGTCTTGCCGCCGGATGTAAATGCTTCCGGTGCTGATTTTACCGTGCGGGATGGCAAAATACTGTATGCGCTGGCGGCGATTAAAAATGTTGGCGCACAGGCCATGGGGCATATTGAAGCGGTGCGCCGGGAAGGTGGGCCATTCAAGGATATTTTCGATTTTGCCGAGCGGGTT
>JALSJA010000124.1 GCA_026989615.1 Parvularculaceae bacterium
AACAGTTCAAAAAAAGCCTGCAAAGACTTTTCTGGTTTATTGCCGACCAAGAGAGATCCGCAGCAAATCGAGTGATTTGCGATAGACATTCAAGGCAAGCGCGTGTTGATTGCTGACCTCGGCCGATTTCAAAACCTGCTCCTCAAGGGAGACGGTATTGCCATTAGGAGATTGCGGGCCATTGGCGTCCAGAATGCGTAAATTGTTCAAATCCAGCTTTTGCACCCCATCAGCCTCACTGGCGCGCAGCACAAAGCTCTGGAAGCTTTCGACCTCTTTGGCCCGATATCCCGGCGTATCGGCATTGGCGAGATTTTCAGCGATGGTGGCATGAGACTTGGCAGCATGACCGGCCATGGCGCTGTACATCTGCAAAATTTTCATGTTTCCAATCATGATTTATTCACCTTGGTTAACAAAACCATAAAATGCCCGTATAAGTTGAACAAATGGTTAACGACACCTTAAAGAAGCGATCTCTTATGGCCCTCACCGAAAGCCTTCAGGCGGGACTGCGCCATGGCCCCAAGCGGGTCTGGGGCACCGTATCCGCGGTAACTGAAACTTCTGTAGAACTCAGAGGGGTCAGCGGTCTGGTCCATGTGGGGGATGAGTTTACCATTGAAAATCAAGGTGATAAGCCATGTGGCGAAATCCTGACCACGGATATGCAGCACACAAAAGGCCTGCTTTTTCAATCCGGTGCGGGCATCAAAGTCGGCGACCGGGTCAATATTTGCCCCCCCTTGAGCATCCGCCCCTGCGATGACTGGATTGGCAAAATAGTTAACTTCCGAGGCCAGTCGGAATTGGGTGATTCGATTCCCCAGGGGCCAGAAGAGCGCAGCCTATACGCTTTGCCCCCCCCGGCCTCCCTGCGCCATGCCCTCGGGCCACGGCTAAATACTGGCTGGCTTTGCATGGATACATTGCTGCCGCTCTGCCATGGCCAGCGAATCGGTCTGTTTGCCGGATCCGGCGTTGGCAAATCCACCTTTCTCGCTTCCATGGCCCGGCGGGTCGAGGCCGATATTGTGATTGTCGCCCTGATTGGCGAGCGCAGCCGCGAAGTCGCCGAATTTGTCCAATCGGGTCTTGGCCCTGAAGGCCTGAAGCGCGCCATTGTCGTCACCGCCACATCCGGCGAAAGTCCGGCGGTCAAGAAACGCGCCGCCTATTGCGCCATGACCCTTGCCGAATATTTCCGCGACAAGGGCAAACATGTCCTGCTTGTTTTTGATTCGATCACCCGCTTTGCCGAAGCCCATCGCGAAACGGCTTTGCTGGCAGGCGAAACCCCTGCCCTCCATGCTTTCCCGCCTTCCACCGTGCGGGCCATCGCGGAATTGGCCGAGCGCGCCGGCCCCGGCGCCGGCAGCACTGGTGACATTACCGCGATTTTTTCGGTGCTGGTTGCCGGCTCCAATATGGAAGAGCCGGTTGCCGATATGATTAGAGGCATATTGGATGGCCATGTGGTTTTATCCCGCGCCATTGCCGAGCGCGGACGTTATCCGGCCATTGATGTCCTGCAAAGCGTATCACGCGCCCTGCCAAAAGCAGGCACAGCCGAAGAATTGGCATTGCTGAGCGAAGCGCGCAAAATTCTTGCAGTCCATGAGCAAGCGGCGCCGATGATAAAAGCAGGTCTCTATGAAGAAGGGATTGACCCGGAAACCGATCGGGCCTTGCGCATCTGGCCAGCCCTTGACGCATTTATTGCCGGAGAAAACAAATCCGCTTTAAGCGATGCCTTTATCCACCTTGGCGAGATATTGAGCGAGGGCAAAGCCAATGCCCCACAAGGACAACGAAATAGTCAAAGCGAAAACCCGCCCGACCAATAGGCTCTAATAAAGGTTAGAAGATTGCAATAGCAATATGCCCGCATAGCCCGGCGTCGACAGATTGGGCCCAAGCTTTACCTGCTCGGTAATCTGGAACCGCTGAATGGCTTTTTCCATCACCGCCGGATCAATCAAATCCTGTGGCGAAGATATTTTCAAAAAAGACGCCGCACGCGTCTTTAGAATATCCACCTGCTTGTCAACATCAAGCCGCCGAAACTCCGATGGCAGGCTCAAAGCCCCCTCCAATACGGTGCGTACCGGCGTGCTGCCGAGAATGGAATACCAGATGGCATCATCCGATTGTGACCGGTTGACGATATCGGTCATTTCCTGAGAATAATTCAGCGCCAAACGCATATTATTATTCACTTCGCCAACAGCAATATTGAAGCTTTCCTTCTGGAAATTGGCAATCATTTTTGCCCGCGCTTCGGAATTGATAAAAATCTCGCCATCAATAACCGGTATCGCCGTGGCCAAAGCCGTATATTTCGGATTGCCGAGACGATAGACAAGGGCCTGCTCATCAAGCACGCCTTCTTTCAAAACCCGCTTGACCAGC
Source organism: Parvularculaceae bacterium (assembly GCA_026989615.1). Lineage (GTDB taxonomy): Bacteria > Pseudomonadota > Alphaproteobacteria > Caulobacterales > Parvularculaceae > S012-90. The sequence continues at coordinate 2,413 of JALSJA010000124.1, forward strand.
GCGCCCTTGTTTTCTTCTCCGGCAAGACCGAAGGCCGTGACTGTAATCCGTAATAATCGCCGATCAGCGATAAAATCATCAAGACTTATAGGGTCTTTCAACCTGTCCGAAAAATAGGCAATATCATTTTTCAGCGAAGAATTATTATTGAAAGCCTCCTGCTGGCGATCAAGCGTGGTTTGCAGGAACTTCCAGCCCGCATATCCGTTCAGAGGTATGGTCGGAAGGAACATGGCCTGTTATGCAACTTTTTGCCTGTCGATTTGCTCCGTTTTCACATCAAGCAATGTGTTCTCGATGAGAACAAGGCGTTTGAGCGAACACAAGGCAGAATAATAACGGTTTTGCGCCATGGCAGCTTTGATATTGCGGAACACATCCTGCCCGATACCGCTAAAGGCGGTTTCCAGAACGGTAATTTCTTTTTCGACCGCCGCCAAAGTCTCGGCATCTTGCGGCAAATCTCCGGTAATCAAAAGCTGAATACCATAATAAAGCTTCTTCACCGGTGTCGTCGCCTGCTCCGGCTTGATTGCATCAGAACACCGCAAAACCCGCGCATCATCGTCGCAAATTCTGATGCGATGCGCCTTGGGGCCATTTTCAATCACCACGCCATTGATGATAAATTTTTCATTGGGGCGAAGCTTCAACACCAGACCGCTCATGCGACATTCTCCTCTGCACCCGTTTCAGGACTCGTCTCCGCCTGCGCCTGCAAGCCGGTAATGATGATATCATTGACATCGAGCAGCGCTTCGAGATCGCCCTCCCCGGCCATGATCTTGTGGGTTTGCTGGCGCACAAATTCGGCAAGATTGGCAATGCCTGCTTTTAATTCTTGCGGGTGCGGATTTTCCGGATCGATAACATCAATCATCAGCGTCTGCCACAGGGTCAGATTTTCCTGTAGCGCGCTTGCCAAATCAGAAAAACCACCGGGACGGGTGGTATCGATGGCGCGCAATGTTGCGGTAATGCGTTTGAAGACCTGAAGTTCAATATCCCGCGGCGAAGCAGTGTGCTGCATGGTGTTTTTATATGCTTTATAAGCCAGCGCGCTCAAGATCGGTCTCCCTTAAAATCAAAATAAAAAAGGCGAGCGGTTTACCCGCCCGCCTTTTCAAAAACTTATCTGAACAGCGACAACAAGGATTGTGGCTGCTGATTGGCAATCGACAGGGCCTGAATACCAAGCTGCTGCTGAACCTGCAGGGCTTGCAGACGGGCAGATGCCGCTTCGATATCGGCATCGACCATGGCGCCAACACCACTGGTCAGGCTGTCAATCAAGGTAGTGACAAACTCGGCCTGATAGCCAATCCGCTTTTGCGTCGAACCAAAAGAGGCCGCCGCATCAATAGCCGTTTGCAAAACGCCCTCGATGGAGCTGAGCGCCGCCGCAGCACCGGCATTGGTGGTCACATCAATAGAAGCCACAGCCTGCAGACCACCAGCGGCCGTACCGCCGGTAAAGGAGGCTTCCGAAAAGGCCAGTGATGCACCGGTAGTGTTGGCAACCGAAATGGTCACATCCGTTGCCGTTGGATCCGTCGCTGTATTGACGGTCAAGGCAACACCGGTGACGCCAAGAGCGTCAAAGGCTGTTTTCAGAGCGCCGGCAACATCGTTCAGTGTTTCATTGGCTTTGGCGACATATTGCACCGTATCCGTGCCAATGGTCAGCTGATAGCTGTAGCCTTCGGAGATGGCACCGGCCGTCAGGGTATAAGTCCCGGTAGCAGTATCGGCAATGGTTGCGGCACCAACTGCAGAAGAACCGGCCCCTGTATTCAACGCGGTTGTACCCAGAGCCTCGGCAGTGGCCTGCAGGTCAATACGCGCAACGGTAATGGTCGAAGCGGTTACAGTCTGGTCAGCCGCACGGTCCAGAGAAGACAGAACCGAAATGGAACCGGCCCCTTTGAGAAGGTTCTGACCGTTAAACTGGGCGGCATCCACAATCGAAGTGATTTGGGCACGCACCTGAACAATATCTGTCTGGATTTTGGCGCGATCAACATTTTGCTCTTGCGCCGACACGATCAGGTTTTTCATTTCCTGAAGCATATTGGTGACCTGCTCGGACGCCGCACGGGCAACGCCCACGGTCGAAGACCCAAGATTCAAGCTGTCCGTAATTTGCTTGAAGCTGGAAACATCGGTCGACATCACCGTTGAAATCGCCCAGATCGCCGCATTGTCTTTGGCAGAGGAGATTTTCCGGCCGGTTGAAATTTGGCTTTGAATGGATTCGAGATTGCGATTGATCCCCCGCAAAGTCTCGAGCGCTACCATCGCGCTGTTATTGGTTAGAATACTTGACATAATCTTTTCCTCGGAAGTGTTTGGCCGGTTTCATCAGGCCTTATGGAACTCATCATTCGTCATCCTGACACTCCGGGGATATCCCCCCCAGCGGCAACACGTCTTAGCTGCTATGGCCAACACTGCAACTTATTGGTGTATAAAAGGTTAACGGCCAGAGCACTTCTGCGAAAAGCGGGTCCTTCGACAGGCTCAGGATGAGGCCGGTTTTCGGATAAGAAGTGCTCAAAAACAAAAACTTAGAGCCTTTTTGTTAACTTCCCCCCTTGAGACTGGAACTCAACCTTGCCCCCCAGCCGGTCATAAGCCCCGACACTGGATTCGGACCGCTCCAATCGTTCCAGCCTTGCAATCACAGATTTCAGCCCGTTTCGAACCGCCACAAAATGCGCCGCATTTTCCTCGGACAGCAACACTATTTGCTTCAGGGTCTGCTTGTGCTGCGCACCCATTTGTTGCAGAGATTGCCCCCCCAGGCTGGCATCAAACAGATCCAATGCCTCGATTTTTCGGGTTGCCAGCCCCGCCGCTTCACGCAGCCTGCCTTCTTTCAGAAACCGGTTTTCCTGCTGTAAAATATCGAGAAGATTGCCAAATATATCAGACCCGGACTTTGATATTGCCTCCATCATCGCCTATTCCTTTGCAGATATTGGTGAATCTTGCTGCGATAAAAGCGATTGCGTGATAGATTCGGACAAGCCAAATCCACCCTGCTCGACCAGATCTTCGGCCAATTGCTCAATCATAAAACGCGAAAAGGCCTCAACGCCCTCACCACCATTCATGGTCAAAGCTTTGCTGAGGCCGGAATATTCCAACATTTGAGCAATGAACAAAGCCTCGAATTCCGCCCCGGCCTTGGCCGCCGCTTCTGCTTTTTCACTATCAGACCTTTGCGAATCCTTTGCCGTGGATATATCCGGCGCCTGTAATCCCGCGATCGAACTTATGCCTGTCATCACCATTGCCATCCTGTGCTTTGGCCATCCTGTGCTTTTTGGTAGCGCCCAGATAGCGCCAAATGGTTGTTAACCATATATTTACTACTTTTAGTTGTAATTTCGTTAACAAATAGTTTCACTAGGATTGTGATGCCCGTAATTTCTTTGCAGACAGATACTGCCATGTCGGATCAGCCCAAGGCTGATAGCGGGAAATCCCCGGTTTCCGACCGGAAATTTCGTGCTGCCATGCTCGAAACTTCTTCGATAAATACCGACCAACCCATTGAAACAGAACAGGGTTTATCCCCCTCCCTGCCCCAGACCACAAGACCGGACGAGGCTCTTACGCTTGTCTCGAATGACGGGGCGCTGCTTGGCATGATTGAAACCGATCCCCCCGCCGACAAGACCGGAACGCCCCTCTCCCAAAACGAATCACCCCCCGACACAATCATCAACCCTTTGCGCCCCGAGGGTTTGCTGGGCACAGGACAGACCGCCCCGATAGCCGTTGCGACCCATAAAGTTTCTCCGGAACGGCCCGGCTCTACTGCGCCGGCAATGTCCCCACCATCCACCCCCGCCATCCATACCGGCACCGACAAGGCTGAAAACATGGTCGAGGGAAACTCCGATGCCACCCCCACAGAAGAAACACCCATAAAAATTGAAACGAGAAACGAGGGCGAAAGCCCGCGTAAAGGAGAGGGCAACACGCCCATAGCACCAACCACTGGCAAAGATAGCTCCACGATCCCCCTCATGCAGTCTCCGATGAGGGAAGCAAGCTCAGCTCCTGCAATTATGAGCGATGCACCGATCACCCCCAACCTTGCCAGCGCTGCCATGTTTCAAGCAATTTCCCCTTCCTTGCTTGACCATAGCGGGGCAGTGCGCCCTCTCCTGACCCTTTCCATGCAAGAGCCCGCGCAAGCCGCCAATGCTCTTGCCCGCATCATCATGACCCAGTCGGGCATGGGAGATCGCGTCAGCGTTCAGCTTGATCCACCGGAACTTGGCAGGCTTAATCTGGATTTCATATTTGATGGCAATCGCTTGCAAGCGGTTCATGTCATTTCCGATACGCCGGAAATGCAGCAATTCCTGAAACGGCAGGGTGCCCTTCTCAGCCAGATATTAACCGATAGCGGATTTGGCGATGCGTCTCTTTCTTTTGAAAATCAGCGCCAGAACCATAATCCCTTTATGGATCGCAATGAAAAAACCCTGCTCGCCCATACCCCATCTCCCGATGGCGACATCATAAATATGGCGATGGCCGATGGCACATCAACAGCACGCAATCATCACCTGCTTTCCCTTGATCATCTCGACATACGCGCCTGAAGGAGCTTCAACCTTATGGATATTTCCGCAACCCAACACCCTCAGGCCAATGCACAAGGCCAGACGGGCCAAAGCCAGAACACCCAGGAGATTGGACAGGAATTTGACAATTTCATCCGCCTGCTCACCGCGCAAGTGCGCAATCAGGACCCAATGGCCCCCATGGATTCAACGCAATTTGTGGAGCAATTGGCAACTTTTTCCAATCTCGAACAGCAAGTGCAATCCAATCAGAGCCTGACCCAGATCGCAAGCATGATGTCGGATCTCTTCGCCATTATCGCCAGCGACTGGATTGGCGAAACCATATCGGTTGAATCCGTTTACGTGCCCTTTGACGGCAATGATGTCAATTTTGAATTTGAAATACCCGATCAGGCCGATCGTGCCGTGCTGCAAGTCTATGACAATGATGGCAATCTTCTCGATAGCGACGAACTCGACCTTGGCCAATCCTCGTGGAACTGGAATGGCATTGCCGCCAATGGCGATGCTGTCGCTGCCGGATCGCTTTTGCAAATGCGGATAGAAATTTATAATGCCGATAATGTTCTGCTCGGCAGCCTTGCGCCGCGCCTGATTTCAAATGTAACGGATGTGGCCGTTGAAAATGGCCGCCTCAGACTCATCACCGACGACAAATTTGGTGTCTATGCCACCCAGGCCAAGAGACTTTAGGCCAAGAGGCTGTAAATTATTTTGGTGTATCCTGTTTGGCAAAATCAAGAATAAGCACATTATTGATACCTTCGGGAATCACATTCCGCAAATTCTCCAGAACGGCGCTACGGATCCGCTCGTAATTTTCCACTTGGGTCATATTGTCGAACAGTCCCGGCTCATTGCTCAATACAATCAGGGTCGACATGATATTATCACGAAGCTTGGGATCAAGGGTAAAGAGTTTTTGCGCCGTATCACCTTCCACCTCGAGGCTGATGTTTAAAATCACCAAAGCATCCACTCTGGAATCGCGAATGATCGGAACAACAAACTCCCGCGAGAATTTGTAAAACGAAACCTCGCTGACAGGCCCGTCGGATTTACCATGATCGCCTTTCGTTTTCTTCTTTTTATCTTTCTTGTCCTTTTTATCGCCGCCATGGTCCCCCTTGCTTTCTTTCTTATCCGCCCCCTTATCCGCCCCATGTCCATTTTCTTTGGCCTGCTTCTCTACGGATGGGCCGGCCGAACCGCCAGCCTTCAACAAGGAGCCGCCAAGCGCCCCCGCAGCAACAAAGATAAGAACCATGATGATGGGAATGATCTGTTTCATGAGATGTCCTTAAAAGGGTAGAATCTTGTCAAATATTTTGGTGCCATATTTGCTACTGGTGGCACTGTTCACCTCCCCCTTGCCAAGATAGGAAATATCGGCATTGGCGATTTTTTCATACCCGATTGTATTGAACCGCGTAATATCCTGCGGCCGAATAACACCGGCAACCCGCAACAGACGCGATTCCTGGGAGACTTTGGTAACCTGTCGCCCTTCAATAACCAGATTGCCATTGGGCAATACCCCGATCACCGTCGCCGCCAGTTGAAATGTAATCTTCTCTTTGCGCAAAACCGACCCATTACCGGTCGAGCGCATATCCCGATCCACATCCACCGCTGGCGACAGGCTCGCGCCACCGGGCAAAACCCCATTGGCCCATTCCGGCAAACCCAGCAAAGCATTGACATTCATGGATTCAGCGCTCTTGCGTTGGCGCGTCAGGGTGCTCTGCATTTGCGCTGTATCATTGACTTCAACAATCACCGTCAGAATATCCCCCACTTCCGAAGCCTGCCGCAAGCCCAGCAGAGAATTGGTATTGGTCGTCCACAGGGAGGGCCCCGTTTGCGCCGGCACCGGCGCAGCAGCCGGAACAGACGCCATATAATCCATGCCCGAAACCATGGGATAGCCCGCCTGCTCGCGGGGTTTGGACGCGCAAGCCCCAAGGGCTGCAATCAAAAATACCAAAACAAAAATGCGATAATTTTTTTTCATGACACGAGCACCCGACCGGCAGAATCAATAACGCCCTGCACGGTCTGTTTGGATTGAAGATTAAGAACAGTAATGACATCCCCGGCAGAGCCCTGACTTAAAGCGCGCCCCATGGTGGTAATTTCAAGCGCCCCGCGCACATAGCGCAAAGTCACCATCTGATTGCGTTTCACCAGAATAGCAGGACGAATATTGTCCCCCCTCACCTCTTGCCCCGCATAAACGGTCCGAATCAGCGCCTGCCCCAAAAATTCATGCTCCATAACAATGGCACCATTGGCCATATAGGCCAGATCCCCCGCATGCAGCGCATCGCCTGCCTTCAGGGTTTGGGTTGCCTGTACCGGCTCGGCCATAAAGGCGGCGAGTAAAAAATAAAGAGAAGCAAACATGACCCTATCCCCCTATCGTATCCGCGTTGTTGCAGCCAACATCTCATCGGCTGCGGTAATAACTTTGGAATTCAACTCATAGCCCCGTTGCGCTTCGATCAAATCGGAAATTTCCCGCACAACATCGACCGCCGAGCTTTCAATATAACCCTGCCGCATAGTGCCAACGCCTTCGGTTCCCGGAATAAAAGTATTGGCGGTGCCAGAGGCTTCCGTTGGCCGGAACATATTGCCACCAATGGCCTCCAGCCCCTTCTCGTTGACAAAGCGGGTGAGGAAAATGGTTCCAATCTGCTGACCCTCGACGGCATCATTGAAATAAGCGGTCACTTCGCCATCACTACTAATCGTAAGACGGCGCGTTTCAACAGGAATGGTGATGCTGTCCGCCAAAGGATAGCCTTCCATGGTCACCATCTCCCCTTGGGCAGAGCGATTAAAATTCCCGTCGCGGGTATAAGCCCGCTCCCCCGAAGGCAGGATAATCTCAAAAAATCCCGTGCCTTCAATCGCCAGATCAAGGTCCCCGCCGGTTTGTCGCAAATTGCCTTGCGTGATTTCCATCGAAACCGTGGTTGGCCGCACCCCCGTGCCCAGTTGAATCCCCGCCGGCACCAATGTCCCCGTTTGCGATGTGATCGAGCCGGGAGTCTGATATTGCTGATACATAAGATCGGCAAATTCGGCGACCCGCGGACGATAGGCGGTGGTGCTCATATTGGCGATATTATTGGAAATAACCTCGACACGGGTTTGCTGTGCGGCCATGCCTGTGGCAGCTATTTGTAAAACTTTCATCGACAACTCCTTTGTCGTTATGGCCTTCCGGGCCTGATGTCACGGGCGTTATTTACCCCTGACGAATGGTGCGGATCACTTGTGAAATCCGCTCATTTTCCTTCTCGAGCAATGTCTGTCCGGCCTCATAAGCGCGCTGCACTTCAATAAGCCGGGCAATTTCAGAAACGGGAACAACATTGGATCCTTCCAAAAACCCCTGCAAAACCCTGCCTTCGGTAAGCGGCTCATAACCATTTCTAGCCACAAGATAATTATTACCCGCATGTTGCAAATCCGTTGGATCGGCATCCACCAGCGCAATACGCGCAATCGGCGCACCATTGACAGAAACCGTTCCATCACGGGCTATTTGGATATTTTCGGGGTTTTCCGGAAAGGTTATCGGGCTCGACCCTTCCGCCAGAACCGGATTTCCCCGGGCGTCCACCAGCGTATTTTCAACATTTATCTGAAAATGCCCGTCACGGGTCAGGCGCTCGCCTTGCGGTGTTTCCACCAGAAAAAATCCGTCGCCCTCAACCGCCAGGTCAAAACGCCCACCGGTCTGTTTCAGCGCCCCCTGTTCAAGGGAGATGGAATGCCCGGCCAAAGTGCCCATGGAAAGACTGTCTTCGGTCATCCCCCGCGCTTTCATATATTCGGCGAAAATACCTTCGCTTCTGCGAAAACCGGTTGTCGCGCTATTGGCAACATTATTGGCGACAACCTGAAGCTCTTTCAAAAGTCCCTGCTGGCGGCCCAATAAAACATAGGTGGAATCACCCATCACGCAATCTCCCGTTCATTTTGGCTAATTGCGCCTTGCTTTGGGCAAGCGCCGCTGAGACATGGTTGGGACTAAAAATTTTAAGCGGTTTTTTTATTTCGCCACCACTCATGAACTGCACATCAGACAGCAAGATCCTTGGTTCTTCTTCCATATTGGTGACCAGGGCTTCCGATAAAAACCCTTCCGCCACATGCCATTGACGATGGCTATAGGCATGACGGGCCATGGCCAAAAGCTTGCTTTCGGTTGGCGGTAATTGACGCGCCAATTTACGGACAATATCCCCCCGCCTATATTCAATGGCTTGGCGCAAGGCGAGTTCGGCAATCAGCGACTCCTCCGGCAAGGCCAGGGCCAAATCATATAACGCCTTGTCCTCCCCTTGGCGATAAAACAAAAGCCGCGCCATCAGGCGAGGTTCCATGTCTTGCGCCGGCACATAGAGCGCCAAGGATTCAGCCAGTGGATAAAATCCAATATCCAGTGATTTTTTGACCCCGAGGGAGAATATGTCCTGCGGCTCTTTTGTCGCCAAAAAGAATTCATGCTCATTTTCCAGTGCCGCCAATGCTGCTATTTGCCGCAAGGACGACACACCATTGAGATCAGCCCGCACGCGGTCAACAATTTTCCGGACCAGCTTCTCTCTGGTCTGGCTTTCAGAAAACGCCTCCATCCGGCTGACAAAAATTGCCTGGGAAATGGCCCCCTGATGCAGATAATCCTCGACCACAACCCGGCCCAGCTCATAGGCTTCATAAGGTGAATTGGCCAGCGCAATCCGGTCAAACAGATCCCTCGTCTCGGCTGGGTTGCGACCATGGCCTTCAAGCGCCATCATCGCCTTATAGCGGATCGGGTCTGTTGATTGCGATAAATCCTTCAACACACTGGCCGCCGCCTCGTCACCAATCCGTGCCCCCAGCAACGCCCTTTGTAAAATAAGCTGGGAATCTGTTTCAATGATGTCATCATCCAAAAGCCCAAGATAGCGAGCCGCAAGCGCGCTATCCGATTGCCGCAACAATAAATCCACTACCAATCCAATAACCTGTTTCTTGATTGGCAAAGGCAGTGCATTGACCGCTTCCAAATGGGCTTTGAATTTCTGCGCGGCGCTGGCATCATCAATATTGATCAGCGCCAAAGCCTGCCACAGGCTCGCTTGTGGATTGCAAGCCGCAAGGGCAGCAAAAAAGCTGGGCTGGCGCGCACTATCCTGCGACAGGGTCAATGCCATTTGATGGGCCAGACGCGCTTGCGCGCTGGTGCCTCTGCTGGAAACCGCAATCGCCTCCGTGCCAAGACCAAGACTCAAATAAATCCGTGACAATTCAACCAGTTTTTCCTGATTGGTCGTGCCATCTTCATTGAGCAGGGTTTCGCGAATGCGATAGCTATCACTATAGGATACAGAATCAGACAGGCTTGTCATATCAAAGCCGGACACAGACTCGCAAGGCCCCGCATCCATACGCGCCGCTTGCGATGTCGAAAGCAGAGCTTCTTGCGCCAATATGTCTTCTATTTGCACCTTTTCCGGCTGTTTTTCTGCCTGTAATTCCGGCGACAAAATTTCAGGCGGCCCATCTGCTTCAAAATCAGAGGTGGCAACATCCGGATCCGCCTCACCCGACGCTTCGGCGTCGCCCCCTTCTTCAGCTGCGCCATTCTCGCGCATGGTTATATAGCCGCGTTTTTCAGCCTCTTTGAAAAATTCCCCAAGCCGGTTCTGGGCCGCCTCTTCTTCCGGGGTCGAGGCCTGCGCACGCTCTTTGTCCCCAAGCATCGGGAATAAAGCAATGCCCAGCACCAGAACCAAAAATAAGCTGATATGAAAAACACTCCTCATGCGGCTTGCTTCATCTCCTTAAGGGCTTTTTCAATATCTTCAAAAGACGGGCGCAATCGCGTCGGCGCATTGCGGCGGGCAACTTCCAGACAAATATGGACAGGGTTTTTATGCAGCGAGGAAACCAGCACTTCGCGAATAAGTGTGTAAAAGAAATGCTCTTCTTCGCGAATGGCCTTCACCTTGTTGGCAAAAGGCCCGACCAGACCATAGGCGAGAAATACCCCAAGAAAGGTGCCGACCAGCGCGCCGCCAATCATGCCGCCCAGAACTTCCGGCGGCTTGTCAATCGACGCCATGGTTTTGATAACCCCCAGAACGGCGGCCACAATGCCAAGCGCCGGCAGGGCATCGGCCATGCTTTGCAAAGCATGGTGGCCATGAAGCTGCTCTTCCAATTGCGCATCCAATTGCTTTTCCAGCAATTCCTCAACCTGATAAACATTGTCGAAATTCATGATCATCGAGCGGAAGGTATCGCTGATCAGCTCCACCGCTTTTTTGTCTTTCTGGATCTTCGGATATTTGCTGAAAATTTCTGATTCCTGCGGCGCCTCGATATGCGCTTCGATATCAACCGGGCTTTCGCGCATGACCAGCAATAATTCATTCATCAGGCACAGCAATTGCTGATAATCCGCCTTCTTCCATTTCGGCCCCTTAAAGACAGCCATCAAATCACTCAATGTATGCTTGACCGTGGAAAAATCATTGCCGGCCAGAAACGCACCAATGGCCGCACCGCCAATCATCATCATCTCATAGGGCAGCGAGTGCATGATAATGCTCATCTTGCCGCCAGCCAGAATATAGCCGCCAAACACCATGACTGTTGTCACAACAAGACCGATTATTGTATTCATCGACCGTCCCCAATCGTCATTACGAAATTCTTGTCTACAGATTGATTTAGCTTGATGGCCCGAAACTGCTTCCAGACCCCAAGGGCCCCGGTTGCAATTTCCACATCACCATTGCTGGTTTCAGCAAACAGCTTGAGCGCAGAAAGACTGACCCCCGGCAAGGCAAATTCGGCACCAACTTCAATGCGCGAGCATTCGCCAATCGTCATCGGTAATTGCTCCAACACAACATTGAGCGGCACCGGCGTACCATGAATAATCGATTGCAGGCGTTTCAAGGTGTCGGGGTCGTCATGGGCCTGCCCCTCCTCTCCGGCCTCGGCCATCTCGGCCGAAATATTCAACAAAACCGCATAGTCGATAAAAACCGTCAGCCCATAGGTTTTTTCTTCCAGCGCAATTTCAAAGCTGGAGCCAAGACATTTGGTTTTTTTCAAATAGTCAAACTGTCCGATCTCGACACTGGCTTTGTGCAAAGCAATTTCCGGCTCTTCATCCCCAACAAGCTCGACCCGATTGACCAAAGGACCAAGCGCCTGCCCAAGGGTGATTGCAAATTCCTCACCCAGCAATAAAGCCAGCGTTTGCGGAAGCTCGCTTGCGCCTTCACTATCACCGAGCATTTCACCGGCAAGAAAACGCGCCCAATCTTCGCGGCAGCCAATCACCAATGGAACACCGCGCACGGAAGTCCCCAGATCATAAACAAAACAGGTCTCATCATTGGCCCAATGTTCAAGCCCGGTGACAATTTCCTGCTGTTTCAGATTGACCTGACAGGATTTGTCCAGAACGCCTTCAATCGTCTGCGCGACAGCATTGGAAACATCCTCCCAAAAGCCGGTCATAGACGAAATCTGGCTCGGCACTTTCGTCCCGGCTCTCAATTTTCGTGCTAAAAATGGCCTGGACTTATCATCCATGGTTGTGCCTCCACGCAATACAACCATTGATTGAGTTAAATGGTTGACAAAAGGTTAACGCCAAGGCGCAACACCGCACAAAACCACCACTTCAGGTGGCTAACCATATCTTTATAATCCTCCGGTAGAACTCTTTTCTGTCAGGGCAGGTATGGTTAAGGAGTTTCAGCACAAGTCATGGTACAGGCGTTAAGAGCAGCCCCGGCGGTTGTTCCCATCATCAAGAAAAAGAAAATTGTTAAAGGCGGCGGCCATCATGGCGGCGCGTGGAAAGTTGCCTATGCGGATTTCGTGACCGCGATGATGGCGTTTTTCCTGTTGATGTGGCTACTCAACGCCACCACAGAAGACCAGCGCAAAGGCATTGCCGATTATTTCAACCCGACCATTCCGGTCAGCCGCATTTCCGGCGGCGGTTCCGATGCGTTGAGCGGCTCTTCGATTTTCACCGAACAGACCTATGCTAAGGAAGGCACCGGGGCTTCGAAAAAAATCTCCATCACCTCCGAAGTGGATGCCGAGGCCCAAAAGGGCAAATCCGGCACACAGGACGAAGCTGAAGCTGATACCGATACCGATACCGATACCGATGCCCTGCTCCAGCAAGAAATCGAAAGCTTGCAAAAAGCCCTGCAGGTTACAGGCGATGACATCTCCGAGCATTTGCAGGTCCGGATTACCCCCGAGGGTATTGTATTGGAAATTGTCGATTCCGATGGCGGGGTATTGTTCCTCGTCGGCGAATCCAAACCATCTGAATTATTGACCACTATTCTCGGCTATGTCGCCGAATCCTTCTCCTCCATTGAGAATGAAATAAAAATTGTCGGCCATACAGATTCACGCCATTACGCCGCAAGCGCTTCTTATGATAACTGGAATCTGTCAACAGACCGGGCGATCGCAGCGCGCAAGCTGCTGATCGCTTCCGGTTTCCGCGATGATCAGATTATCGAGGTCTCCGGCAAGGCCGACACCATGCCCCTAAATCCCGACCCTCTGGCCCCGGAAAACCGCCGCATCTCGATCACCATTTTGAAATAGCAGTATTGTTCTCCTCCCCATCCCGAGGAGCCGCGAAGCGGCGTCTCGAAGGACGCTCACGGCTGATCCCGCACTTTATGCGGGGCCAATGCGCGCGGCGCATGGGCGCCGGAGCCATAGTCGCGGCTCTTGAGCACTTCTGCGAAAAGTGGGCCCTTCGCGACCCTGCTTCGCAGATCCTCAGGGTGAGGCCGGTTTTCGGATAAGAAGTGCTCAAAAACAAAGACTTAGAGCGTTTCCAGGATAAGTGGATACCGGTTATCCGTCCGGAAACGCGTTAAAACAAAAACTGAGAGCCCGGTTTTGATTCCATCAAAACCGAAAAGGCTCTTGGTAATTTTGGGGGATTGCTTTCATGGCTGGCCAAAAAACATCCGCTTTTCGCCCCTTGATCGTAACACCTTGTTAAGGGGGGTTAAGACTTCATTAGGATTTTGTTAACACACTCACCATACAACCCGTGGTTGCATCAACCTAAAAGGGCAACCATTATGAGCATTTCCTCCTCCCTCAATGCCGGTATTATGGGGCTTGCAGTGAACGCAGCCAGATTATCGACCATCTCGGATAACATAGCTAATTCAGGGACTTATGGATATAAGCGCAGTCAGGTCGACTTTTCCAGCATGGTTCTGAACCAGCGCGAAAACGCCTATTCCGCCGGCGGTGTCCGGGTCGTCTCCTTCAAGGCCGTAAACGAAAACGGATCGTTAATATCGACCGGCAACGCCACTGATATCGCCATTGCCGGGCGCGGCCTCATTCCGGTTACCAATCAGGGCGGGGTCAACGCCCTTGCCTCCGAAAGAAGCCTGCAATTGGTGCCAACCGGTTCCTTCTTCGCTGACCAGAACGGCAATCTGCGCACCCAAAGCGGCTTGTTCCTGCTTGGCTGGCCCGCCGATACCAATGGCAATATCGGCAATGTCAGCCGCAATAGTGCAACCGGCCTCGAACCGGTCAATATTGCCGCCAACCAACTTACCGCTTCGGCAACCCGCACGATCAATCTCGGCATCAATCTCCCCGCCGATGCAACCGCCGCTGGCCAGTTAGGGGAATCTTTTGATCTGCCAACGGATTATTACGACAATCTTGGCCGCACCCAGACTTTGACCTATCGCTTCACACCGATTGTTCCGGCCACAGGCGCCAGCAATCAATGGACGATTGAAGTTTTTGATGGCGCCGGCGATCCCAATGTCTCGATCGCAGAATTTTCCGTCACCTTCGCCGATGACAGCGTCAATGGCGGCAAAATATCGGCCGTCACCGCTATTTCCGGCGGCGCTTATGATGCGGCAAGTGGCGAAATTAGCCTCAATGTTGCCAGCGGGCCGATCAATACTTTTATCGGCCGGCTGAATGATGATGGCGGCCTGACCCAATTTTCAGCCCCCTTCTCGCCAACTTCGGTGACGAAGGACGGCTCCCCGATTGGCGATCTCAGCACGATTGAAATTGATTCAGAAGGTTTCGTGCAAGCCATTTACGACACCGGTTTCCGCCGCACCCTTTATCAAATTCCGGTGGGCGATGTGCCCAATCTGAACGGTCTCATTCCCCGCGATGACCAATCCTTCAGCGTCTCGGCCGCCAGTGGCAGCATTTACTTCTGGGATGCCGGCACCGGCCCCGTGGGTACGATGGAGGGCTTTGCGCTGATGCAATCCACCACCGATGTTGCTTCCGAGCTCACCGATCTGATTGAAACCCAGAGGGCCTATTCCTCTAACGCGACCATCATCAGAACCGTTGATGAAATGCTTCAGGAAACCACCAATCTGAAGCGGTAACCTGTTTAAGGGCACTGCAAGATGAGCTTAACCCGCGCAATCACCAATGCTCAAACCGGCCTGCAGATAAATGCTCTGCGGGCCGATCTTGTTGCCAGCAATATTTCCAATGCGACAACGCCGGGCTATGTCCGCCGCTCGGTTTTGCTGGGCGAAAGCATACTGGCCGGACGCGGGGCCGGGGTAAATGCCCGGGCTATCGTCCGCGCCGAAGATTTGCGTCTGCTTGCCGAGCAGCGCGATCTGGGCGCATCGCTTGCCCGCAGCACAGTTCTCACCAATGCCTATCAATCCCTATCGGCCCAGCTAGGCACGGCGGATACCGGCTTCGGCCTGTTTCAGGCCTTTGCCGGGTTTGAAACCTCCCTGCAAAATTTTTCCCAAGCCCCTGAATCCAGCGCCAATCAGTTTTCGGTCCTCGATAATGGCCGCGAGATCATTGACACCCTTGGCAAGCTGTATGAAGCCGCCAGAGATTTGCGCGCCCAATCCGATCAAGCCATCAATGACGGCGTTCGGGTGGTCAATCAGGCTTTGCAGGATTTGCAATCCCTCAACAGACAAATCACCGCCCTCAATGGTAGCAGCACGGATGCCTCGGCCCTGCTGGACCAAAGAAACCGCGTGGTCGATGTCATTGCCGAATATATGCCGGTGGTCACCGTGCCGAGAGATAGCGGCGCCATAGATCTGATGACCCCGGAAGGCGTGTTCCTCTATGCCGGCCAGCCCCGCACTTTGAGCTTCACCCCCGGCAATGATTTCGATGGCAGCGCCAGTCTGGCGGGCGGTCAGCTTTCAGGGCTTTTTGTCGACGGTCAGGAAATCACGCCCGGTATTCAAAGCTATGCCGCTTTGCGCAGCGGTTCTTTTGCCGGCCTGTTTGAAGTGCGCGATAGCGAAATGCCGAATTTCATGACCCAGCTCGATATCATGGCGGTGGATCTGGTCGAACGTTTTTCCGATGACGCCATCGACCCCACCAAACCCCCCGGCGCTCAGGGCCTGTTCACGGTCAGCGGTGTCTTGACCGATCCCGGTGTCGCAGCGCGGCTTGCTTTGAACGTCGCCATTGACCCCGATGCTGGCGGCGCCGCATGGCGCCTGCGCGACGGTATTGGCGCGACCACCCCCGGCCCCGCAGGCCAAAGCGCCATTGCCACTAATCTCCTCAACGCTTTTACCACAGCGCGCAATACCAATCTTGGCGGCGGCTTGGCCGGCCTGTTCTCCGCAACCGAGCTGGTTGCCGGATTTTCCTCGCAAATTGGTCAGGCCCGCATTCGCTTTGAATCGATCCAGTCCTCCAACACCGCCCAATATACTTTGGTCAGCGATCTGGTTTTAACCAAAACCGGCGTTGATACCGACAAGGAAATGCAGGACCTGTTATTGATCGAACAAGCCTATGCCGCCAATGCCCGGGTCATTCAAGTCGCCAATGACATGATGCAAATCCTGCTGGAGCTATAGCCATGTTACGCGTGAATCTCCCCGATATTTTAATGACCCAAAGACTGACACGGCAATCGGCTGACCTGAAAGTCAGATTGCAGGCGGCCTCCGAGGAAATGGTCACCGGACGGCGCGCTGATGTGGTGTCTTTTCTGAAAGGCAAGGTCGGGCAAGCCATGCTGGTCGACAAGGCCTTGAATGATGTCATTCGCGAAATGTCGGAAATTGCCTTGCGCAATAGTCGCCTCGATACCATGCAAAACAGCCTGTCCAGCGTCAGCGACACAGTGCTGGGCCTTGATATCCGGACCTATGACGCCATTACCGGCAATAAAAGCCTTGATCTCTCTCTTGTGGGGGCCGATGCCGGGCAGGCTTTGGGACAGGTGTTCAATTTTTTGAATATTCGCTTTGGCGAGCGCTATGCTTTTTCCGGCGATGCCTCTGACCGCCCCCCCTTTGGCAGCGCCGAGGCTCTGCTCGCCGATATTGAAAATATTTTCGCAACCGCCGCCAATGCCAGCGATTTGCAAACATCCCTGAACAGCTATTTTGACGATCCCGCCGGACCGTTCCAGACCGTGATTTACCAAGGCGGTGCCCCCGATGCCATAACCTCCAATGTCACCGGTCTTGATCCGGCCCTCAAGGACACCATACGCGGCCTTGCGGTGCTGGCCATGACCAATGGCAATGGTTCCCCCCTCTCGCAAAATGCCTTGAACGCTGTTTACACAGAGGCCGCCAGCTTTATCAGCAATGGCATCGATGGCACCACCAATTTGAAAGCCCGCCTGGGGATTGAACAAGAAGCCCTGACCAGAAACAAACAGCGCCTCGATTCGGAACAGGTGATTTTAAACGCCACCCTCACCGAACTGACAGGGCGCGACCAGAACGAAGCAGCCATTGAGCTGAAACAATTAGAGGTTCAACTGGAAGCCACTTATATTCTAACCAATAGATTATCCTCCCTCACCCTCCTCAACTATTTGAGATAGATTCATGAAACGCTTTTCTTTCCTCCTGCCCCTTCTGGCTTTGCTGACGGCATTTACACCGGCCTTTTTTCCGGTTTGGGCCGCCGAAGTGCGGATTAAGGACATTGTCGATATTGAAGGGGTGCGGGAAAACGATCTCATCGGCTATGGTATTGTCGTCGGCCTCAATGGCACCGGCGATTCGGTTAAAAACTCTCCCTATACGGAAGATGCCCTGTCCAATCTGCTGGAACGCCTCGGGGTCAATGTTCTGGGCGACGATATCAAACCCAATAATGTCGCCGCCGTTCTGGTCACCGCAAAATTGCCCCCCTTTGCCCGCACCGGATCGACCATTGATGTCACCGTCTCCTCAATTGGCGATGCCAAAAGTCTGGCTGGCGGTGTGCTCGTCCTCACACCCTTAAATGGTGCCGACAACCAGATTTACGCCGTGGCGCAAGGCAGTGTTCTGGTCAGCGGCGTTGACGCTCGCGCCGAAGGCGCGCGCCAGACCCAGGGCACCCCGACCGGCGGTCTCATTCCCAATGGGGCGCGCATAGAGCGCGAAATCGCTTTTGATTTCGGCACCCAGACCAGCCTCGATCTGGCTTTGCGCAATCCCGATTTCACCACCGCCGCCCGCATAGAATATGCCATCAATAAATCTTTGGACATGCCCATGGCCAAAATGCGCGATTCCGGCACCATCACTCTGGATTTATCCCACAGCACGGCGTCGCCCGCTGCGGTAATCTCGCAGATAGAAAACCTCACCGTCACCCCGGTACAAACGGCACGCATTGTCATTGACGAGAAATCCGGCACAATCGTTCTTGGCCAAGACGTCAAAATCTCGACCGTGGCCATTGCCCAAGGCAATATCTCCATCAAAATCACCGAGACCCCGATTGTCTCCCAGCCCAATCCTTTTTCCAAAACCGGCGAAACCATTGTCGTACCGCGCTCCACCATCACCGTCACCGAAACCGGCAATGGCTCGCTGGCCGAACTTGAGGAAAATGTCACCCTCACGGATTTAATCGCCGGGTTAAACGCCCTCGGCGTCTCCCCCCGGGAAATGGCCGACATCATCCGCACCATGAAATCCGCCGGCGCCATCCACGCCGATCTGATTATTCAGTAGGTAAGGACCAGCAAAAAAGAAACCAACACAAATAGCGAGTAGCGAATAGCGAATAGCGAGTAGAAAATACTCATGCCGAGAGTCAGCCGTCGAGCCTCGAAGCATGACGCAAAAAGAAACAAAC
>JALSJA010000125.1 GCA_026989615.1 Parvularculaceae bacterium
TTTGCGGTGATTTTTGATCCCAAGGGGGGCTCGTTCAGAAATGATCTCTATCCGGAATATAAGGCCAATCGCGGAGAGCCGCCGGAAGATCTGGTGCCGCAATTTCCCATTATTCGCGATGCAGTGCGGGCTTTCGGGGTGCCATGTGTCGAGCAAAGCGGGTTCGAGGCTGATGATTTGATTGCCACCTATGCCCGTGAGGCCGAGCAGCGCGGGGCGGACACGGTGATCATCTCGTCGGATAAGGATTTGATGCAACTCGTCTCCGATCATATCACCATGTATGACACCATGAAGAGTCGCAAAATTGATCGTGAACAGGTTTTTGAGAAATTCGGTGTTGGGCCGGAAGGGGTGATCGATGTGCAGGCATTGGCCGGGGACAGCTCCGATAATATTCCGGGCGTACCGGGCATCGGGGTTAAAACGGCGGCTTTATTGATGCAGGAATTTGGCAATCTGGAAAATCTGCTGGCCAATGCTGCGAGTATCAAACAAAAAAAGCGGCGGGAGAATTTGATAGAATTTGCCGATCAGGCGCGGCTTTCCAAAGATCTGGTGACGCTAAAGACCGATATTGCGGTGGATGAGCCGATTGATAATTTTTTCACACGGCCAATCGACAAAGAGGCTTTGACGAAATTTTTGCAGGAGATGGAGTTTACCTCTTTGACCAAACGCGTGGGGGGTAAGACTGCCAATCATAAGGGCGAGGGCGAAAAGCAGGCCCCGACAAGTGACGAAAAGGGCGTGTCCGCTTCTCAAATCAATCATGGGGCTTATGAAATTATTTTCGCAGCCGATGAGCTGGAAAAGTTTTTACGTGCTGCCCGGGATAGCCATATTCTGGCGATTGATACAGAAACCACCAGCTTGAATGTGATGGCGGCGCGGCTTGTGGGTATTGCGCTTTGCCCGAGGGCAGGGATGGCCTGTTATATCCCCCTTGCCCATGGTGGTGATGGTCTGGCTCTGGAAGATGAATTTGTCAGCCAGCAGATGAAGCTGCAGGATGTGCAGGCTTTGTTGAATCCGCTATTGCAGGATCGTTCCATTCTTAAGGTCGGGCAGAATATCAAATATGATTTGACGGTGCTGGCCAATCACGGATTTACGGTCGACAGCTATGACGACACTATGCTGATCTCCTATGTGCTTTCTTGCGGCTTGCACAATCATGGTATGGATGAATTGGCCAAGCGCTATCTCGACCATGCGCCGATTAAATTTACCGATATTGCGGGCACGGGAAAAAAGCAAAAAACATTTGATATGATTCCGATAAAAGAGGCGGGGATTTATGCGGCAGAAGATGCCGATATGACCTTGCGTCTGCATGAAATATTATCGCCGCGATTGACCCGCGAACATATGCAAACGGTCTACCAGACTTTGGAGCGCCCCATGGCGGCGATTATTGCCGGGATGGAGCAGGCGGGAGTATTGGTTGATATTGGAATATTGCAAAAGCTTTCCGGTGCATTTGCCGAGCGCATGGGGCGTTATGAGAAAAAAGCCCATGCGCTTGCCGGGGAAGAGTTCAATATTGCCAGCCCAAAACAGATCGGGGAGATTCTATTTGGCAAATTGGGTTTGCCGGGAGGCAAGAAAACGGCCAAAGGGGCGTGGTCTACAGATGCTGAAGTGTTGGAAGGGCTGGCGGCGCAGGGCGTTGAAATAGCGCAAAATATTCTCGATCATCGCTCTCTTGCCAAGCTGAAGGGCACCTATACGGACGCCCTGCAAGAGGCGGTCAATGACAAGACCGGGCGTATTCACACCTCTTATTCCTTGGCGGCGACCAGCACCGGGCGGCTTTCTTCCAATGAGCCGAATCTGCAAAATATTCCCATTCGGTCCGAAGATGGCCGTAAAATAAGAACCGCTTTTATTGCGCCTGAAGGATCGAAACTCATCTCGGCGGATTATAGCCAGATTGAATTACGGCTGCTGGCCCATATTGCGGATCTGCCTTCCATGAAACAGGCCTTTGCTGACGGGATTGATATTCATGCGATGACCGCGTCAGAAATGTTTGGCGTGCCGGTGAAAGATATGGATCCGATGGTACGCCGCCGGGCCAAGGCGATTAATTTTGGTATCATCTATGGTATTTCGGCATTTGGGCTGGCCAATCAGCTCGGCATTTCCCGCACGGAGGCCAAGGATTATATTGATAGCTATTTTCAAAAATTTCCGGGCATTCGCGCCTATATGGACGACACCATTGCCAAAGCCAAAGCGCAAGGATTTGTGGAAACGGTTTTTGGTCGCAAGACCCATGTGCCGGGAATCAATTCCAAAAATGGTGCCCAGCGCGCTTATGCAGAGCGCCAAGCGATCAATGCACCGATACAAGGCTCGGCGGCGGATGTTATTCGCCGGGCGATGATACGCATGCCAGAGGCGCTGCGTGCGGGGGGGCTGTCGGCGACAATGTTATTGCAGGTGCATGATGAATTGATTTTTGAATGTCCGGATGGCGAGGTTGAAAAAACCTGCGCTATGGTCAGCCGGGTGATGGAGGGGGCTTGCGCACCGGTTTTGCAATTATCGGTGCCGCTTGTGGTGGAAGCCAAAGCGGGGATGAATTGGGATGAGGCCCATTAGAGCACTTCTTATCCGAAAACCGGTATCCACTTATCCTGGAAACGCTTTAAAGAAAATCTTCGAGCCGCTGCAAAATGACGGGGCGGGCCTGTGACAGGCCCTTATAGGCGCATTGTTCGGCGCTCATGGCGGATAATTGTTGATGCAAGCCTTGCAGGGCCTGCCGGTTCTGGCCATCTGCAAGATGGCGTAAGGGGGAGAGGTGGATACGGATCGTAAAAACAATATCCCCGGCAATTGGCAGGCGCCGCAAAGTCTGGCGCTCGACCCGGATGAAAACATGATCGAGCGGGTCGCCGCCTTGGGCCAGCCATTGATCATGGCTGTGCGGGGTGGGGCGGAACAGGCGTTTGCCGTCATCGAGAGACCAGTTCATCCGCCAGACAATTTGTTCCGGGCGTAGGCGGTCAAATAAAAGATTGACGCGGTCGGACATCGGGCCTTGATAATCGGGGACCGGTTTGTGAATGGCTTCGAGATTTCTGCCAATCTTGTCCGCCAAGGCCCATGAGGATGGAAAGCACAGCAGGGCCGCAACGAGTTTATGTCCCGTATCGGTTTTGCGTATGAGACAGAAATCTTCAGGTACAATTATTCCAAGACTGGCAAGTGGGTCCTCGCGATTGATTGCGATATTGTCAGGGATTCCTGTAATCGCGATCATGCCGGCTTTGATTTGATAGTGGTCCCGATGGTGGGTGCTTAGATTTTCCAGAACCAGATCCAATAATTCCTGACAGGCGGTCAAGGATTCCCGCTGGCAATGCAAGACCGCATCGCGTTTGCCGGATAGCAGGCGGTGGCGTTCTTGCAGGAGCGGCTGTAAATCCGGCTGCGGTTCCAGCCAACGGGATTCGGGCAAGGGTTTGAGGCCAATGGTAAAAGGGGTGGCTGTGCCGTCATAGGGGGTGTAATATGGGGGGGCGTATGGCATAGGGTCAGTATAAATGTGTTTTTATACATTCCGGTATAGTGGCGCAGATAAATTTTTCGGGGAATCATGGCTATGAGCGATAAGAAATCATCGGATGGTGCGCAGGCTGGTGTGCCCGTGAGCGCTGATGGTATTCCGTTGATTGTCAATGGCCGGGCGCTTTCTGGCCAGCAGATAGAAGCCTTGCGCGAAGCCAGAGCGCGGCGCGAAAAAGCTCAGCCGCAGGACCAGAGCCGTAAAGAAATAGATGGACCGAAGGGGGCCGAGCCGACCCGTTTTGGGGATTGGGAGCGCAAAGGCCGCGCTGTGGATTTTTGAAATTTAGAGCCTATTTTCGTTTTGATTGAATCAAAACCGGGCTCTAAGTCTTTGTTTTTGAGCACTTCTTATCCGAAAACCGGTTCCCACTTTTCGGGAAGTGCTCTAATCAAAACCGAAAAGGCTCTATATTGGCGGGCAGAGCATAAAAAACCCCGCTTCAAAAGCGGGGTTTTTTGTTTTGTCCTGTTTCAAATTACCATTTCAGGCCAACGCCAATGCGCATGGAGTAAACCTGCTCCACATCGGAAAAGCTGCCGGCGAGGCCGGCATGGATTTTGGCATATTCATTTTCATATTCCACATCAAGGGCCGCTATGGCCGCGCCGTTTTCAGGGTCTGCCGATAAAATGAAATCATCACCACCGCTGACATAGCGCATATTGGCTTCGATCGGGTCATTCATCAATTCCTGTGACCAGCCAAGTTTCACATTCGGGCGGATTGTGCCCGGAATGCCGGTGTCATAGGCGGAAGGGCGCAATTCAAAGGTCTTGCCAATGAGGGTGCCGATATTGAGGCGCATGGATTTGGCGTCGCGCTCATCAACAGACAGGTCGATCGCCGCACCACCGCCGCTTTCCTGATAGGCATCCTCGGTGAGGGAGAGATAGTCGGCAGAGATGAATGGCTCAAAATCAAAGCCACGCATTTCGGTTTCATAGGAAGCGCGCAAAGAGCCGGCAATTTGTGTGCCGTTCCATTGCGCCCGGGCAAAACGATTTATGCCCTCAATGATGATAGCGCGGTCGGATTCGGTATCGCTAATGGAATAGCTGGCCTGTGCATCAAACTGAATATTGCCTTGCTTGATAGCCCCATAGGCGCCAACACCATAGCTGACCCGGGAGAAGGGGAAGTCTTCACCGGTTTTTTCGTCAAAGCGCGCAGAAGCGAAATGGGCGGAAAGTCCAATAGCGTCAAAGGGGCCCAATTCGGTATCAATACCGGTGGCGACAATCCAGCCACCACCATCATAGCCATTGGAAGATTCATCGGCGCCGCGATTGACGAAATAATTGCCTTCTTGCAACCACACCGTATTGCCCAAGCGGCCGGAATTGGTGGCGAGATCCAGGCGCTGGGTGATGATCGAGGTCACGGAGTTGTTTTGGGCTCTGGCATAAGAGAGGCCGGCATCCAATGGCTGGGCAATGAGCTGATTGAAGGCAGCGAGGAAATCTTCCCGTGAGCGCATGTTGAAAAAAGTTGCGCCCAATTGATCATCTTGTCCGAGGGCGGCGATGGTTGGCTCATAGGCGGGGGCCAGCCTGCTATCAATGCCGATCTCGGCGGCGCTTTTGCGGTCAATGGATAGAACCAGCGCATTGGAATTGACGCTGTCCCGGTTAATGGAGAAGTCGAACAGGAAGGGGGCTTCTTCATTGTCGGCGGAGAAGCGGATTGTTGCGAGGTCGATATTGAGGGTTGCGGCCTGCAGGAATGTGGCGGTGATGTCTTGTACAAAAGCGCCGCTAAAGACCGGTATGATAATGGCGCCATCGCCAATGGTTACAGTGCCGGACGCAATGATGCTGGCGGTCTGTTGGCCATTACCGTCCACCGCGAAAGAAAAGGTCGAGTTGCCGTCTAGGGATAAGGTGCTAATCAGGGTGGTCAAGGTGGCGTCGGCGAGGGTGAGTGTGGAGCCGGTAACGGATATATCCAGCAACCCGTCCGCATCGGTAAGCCCGCCATTGAAGACGGCATTATTGATCAAGGTGAGGGTGTCGATGCCATTGCCGAAGGCCATGGTGCCCGTATAGAGGGCATCATCGAGAATGGTGCTGTCATTGCCATCGCCAAAGGTGACATTGCCAAGGACGCTACTATTATTGCTGATTTCCAGAGAATCATCCCCAAGGCCGAAATCTATGTCGCCTGTTGTAATGCCGGCAAATTGCTGATAGCTGTCATTGCCGCTACCAAGCAGGACATCCCCGCGGACAACACCAACGGTTAGCCGTGAGGTCGTTGCGGCGTCAAAATTGGCATCTACATCATTGAGGATTGAGACGCCTGTTGTATTGGCGGAAAAATCTATGGCAATGCCATTGCCTGTCGGCAGGCCGTCATCGGCGGTTGTGTCGGGGTCGCCATCTGAAAAATCGGCGATGCCGGTTGTGATACTGCCGCTATTTACAAGAGAGGTAACCGTGCCTGACAGATCGCGAATGGCGACAGCGTCGGCGGTGTCGGATACCAGATTGGACTGAATAATGCCCGCATTGGTGATGGCATTGACGGTTGCGCCGGCCTCAATCAGTAGCCCGATAGTGGCAGCATTGCCGCCATTGGTGGCAAGAACCTGAAGCCGGCCGCGATTGAAAAAGGCTGGCAGATTGGTGCCTGCGCCAATTCTAATGCCGGTGGCGAGCGCGCCATTGGCGCCTGAAATTATGCCGCCATCATTGCGAAAGCCGCCGGCAATGATGGCGTTTTCAATCAACATGCCGAGGCTGCTAACGCCTTCATAAGTGCCATTCGCCGATATTTCGCCGCGATTGATAAAGCCCCAATTCCCATAGGCGGAAGACAGGGCTGATGTATCCACAAGACCAATGGTAATCGGCCCTGTCGCGCCAATATGAACAGCGGGTGCGGAGCCATATTGAATTATATTGCCAGACGCTGCCGAAGTGACGGTGTCGGTAATTTCCTCATCTGGCAGGGCGCCATCGAACAAAATACCGCCGGTGACATTGCCATTTATGCTCAGGGCAGAGCCGCCTTGCAGGGCGATTTGCTCGGCAACCTCGTCAACGGTTGTATCGGGATCGTCAGTGGCGGCGAGATTGGTATAGCCGGTTGATTGGGTGACACCATTATAGGTAAAAGCGCCGTCAATATTACCATTCACGATAATGCCCTGACTATTGGCGCCGGTTACGGTAATGCGTGTGTTATTGGTGATGGTGACATTGCCGGTCACATTGCCATTGATGGCGATGGCATTGGAACCAGCGCCGTTTATGGTGCTGTCGCTTTCAAATAGAAGATTGCCGATGAGGTCGCTGTCCAGCAATAGTCCGGTGGACAGATCACCATCGACATTGATGGCGCCATTACTGCCAAAAGTAACATCGCCGGTGAATGTGCCGCCATTGAACCAGACGCCGGCGCGATTATCATTATAATCCTGTACCAGAAGATTGGGATCGGCGGCGGCTGATTCCAGCGTGATGGTACCGTTCATGGTCAAGGCACCGGTGCGGGTGCCATCTACCAATATGCCGACAGAATTATCGGACGGGTTGATGGTGACATCACCATCAATGGTAAGAGTGTTATCGGAGTTCAAAGTGACCCCGGTGCCATTGGTGAGGGTGACGGAACCGGTATCCTCAATCGTTACATTGGCCGGGCCGCCATTATCGGCAGTTGCGGTTTCGACCGGCGTCGTTTGAGGGGTGCTGATAGTAACATCCTGGGCGCTGGCCGGCGTTAGCAGGAAAGGCATGAGAGCAGCGCCAGACAGCAAGACATTTCGCAAAACAAGGGAGGGCGTTTTTTTCATCAGTTTTTTATCCTTTGACAAGCGGGCCTTTGATGTGCGGGCGTTAGACATGAAATATCATTCCTTATTGCTGCGGCGCAGGTAAGAACCAGCGCCCATTGCGATTGTCCTTGGGGGAGTGCCAATTGGCGTTAGTGGAAAATTCGGGTGATTTATAAAGGGCAAGGAGCAGGATCGGTCAGAAAAATATTTATCTTACAGCTTTAAAAAGCTCCAAAAATTAAATCCGTCTGTCGACCCCCTAGTGCCAGAATTACCCCTCTTGCTTTCCCACTAATATTTCCCCTCCCAAGGGTCGTTCGCGTGCCGTTTCAAATTCAGGGTTAATGTGTCGCCCAGCGGGGCCAATTTTGCAAGTATTTCGAGGGGGCAAATGCATGGCTTACGCAAGATTAAGGGGCGGTGCGGCAGGCGGTTTTCAACAAATCTTGGGATTAGGGCCGGATTTTTTTCTAAGCTATTGAAAGTAATGGAATATATTATGGGCTGATCCATATTCCCGCTATGGCTGTAAGGGCGGTTAGCGGCGCAATAGCGGGCGCCATTTTCCCTTGCCGGTAAAGGTCAGGCTGGAGATTTTGCCCCTGAGGGTGATATTGATGTGGTGGAGCCGGTCCCGGGCCAGCTCGGCCAGCACCTGGCTGGAAATTTCCACCTGCTCGGCAAGGTCGATGGATCGGGGCAATTGTAGTTCCTGATAGAGGAAAAAATAGTCGTCAATGACCTCGCCGCCTATGGCTTTCGGCGTCAGGGGCTGGTGGGATTTTCTGTGGCGTAATTGGAAGGCTTTTTCATAATAAAGCCCCATGCGGGCAAAATCGCGCAGATCGCGTATCTGCTGTTTTTCGCCCCGCGCCGCGAACAGGGAAAGCGCGTCATGGATTGGCATGCGATGGGTGAAGTCGAGATATAAAAAGGCCGCTTTGGGGCGGGCGACAATCTCGGTTGACGACATCGGCATGCGATGGGCCTGTGCCGGGAGGCTCCAGCCAAGGCCGAAGGCGGTGGCAGTGAGC
The DNA here is from genome assembly GCA_026989615.1 of Parvularculaceae bacterium. Taxonomy (GTDB): domain Bacteria; phylum Pseudomonadota; class Alphaproteobacteria; order Caulobacterales; family Parvularculaceae; genus S012-90. The sequence continues at coordinate 8,396 of JALSJA010000125.1, forward strand.
AGGAGATTGCGGCGGTTCAACATCACATTCTATCCCTGTTTCAATGATCCCTATTCCAGTGGCACAATATTGCCTTCACCGGGGGTCTCTTTTTCTTCGCCCTTCAATTCGACCATCATATCGGCCATGAGATTGCGGCGGCTTCGATCGGCTTTGTATAGCTCGATGCGGGATTTGATGACCTTGGGCGGGAAGGCGTTGTCCGTATAGTCCACATCGGCGGTCTGGTGATGGGGGTCAAGCTCGATACTGGAGAGGCGCTTTTTCAGGATGAGGAGTTTTGTTACCGCGCTGGCATCGCGCCGCCAAATTTCCGCGGGGATCATCATATCCTGCTGGCTGCCATCGGTAAAATTGAGGCGTAAGGGAAGAGGGGTGACCAGCCCGCCTTCATTGGCGAAGTCGATAAAGTAGATGAAATTATCCTCGGCCAAAGCGCGGTCAAGGGCGTCGGCTTCCCATTCTTCGAGGCTTTCGCGAAAGCTCTGATAATCATTGCGGTCTTTATTGGTGACCGTGAAACGATCATGCTCATTGTAGAAATCGAGAAGGTCTTTATTGCTTTTAATCAAAGTGGTTATGCCTTCATCGCGATTGCGGGATTGTTGCAAGGGTTCAGGCTTGCGCTCGGCATTTTCCAGCCTTTGCAAGGGGAATTCGATATCCGGGTCCCTGGAGGAGACTTTATATTCGCGCACGGATCGAATGGCCACATCCACATGATCGGTGGTGTAAAACCAGCCGCGCCAGAACCAGTCGAGATCAACGCCGGAAGCATCTTCCATGGTACGGAAAAAGTCGGCCGGGGTGGGGCGTTTGAACTTCCAGCGCTGGGCATATTCGCGAAAGGCGAAGTCGAATAATTCGCGCCCCATAACCGTTTCACGCAGGACGATAAGCGCGGCGGTGGGTTTGGTATAGGCATTGGGGCCGAACTGCAAAATGCTGTCTGACTGGGTCATGATCGGCACCTGATTGGTGCTTTTCATATAGGCGGTGATATAGTCGAGCACATTCACATCATTGCGATAGGCGGGATAGTTTTCCTCCCATTCTATCTCGGCAATATATTCCAGAAAGCTGTTCAGCCCCTCATCCATCCAGGTCCATTGGCGCTCATCGGAATTGACAATCATCGGAAAATAAATATGGCCGATTTCATGGATGATAACGCCAATCAGGGAATATTTGGTGCCGCGATCATAGGTTATGGCGCCGGTTTCCTCGTCTTTGACCGGGCGATAGCCGTTAAAGGTAATCATCGGATATTCCATGCCGCCCCGGTCCCATGTATTGACCGATTGTGCGGTGGGATAGGGATAGGCAAAGGAATAACGCGAATAGACCTTCATGGTGTGGATGACGGCGGCGGTTGAATATTGTGACCAGATGGGTTCGGCCTCATTGGGATAGAACGACATGGCCATGACAAAGGGCCCGCCTTTCTGGTCATAGCCTTGCGCGTCCCAAATGAATTTGCGCGATGAAGCCCAGGCAAAATCGCGCACATTTTCGGCTTTGAAAATCCATGTCTTGGTTTCGTTTGTGCCCTGTTCTTCATTTTCCAGAGCTTCTTCAGGGGTGACGATAAAGACCGGCTTGTCGCTGCTACGCGCTTGTTCAAGGCGTTCAATTTGCGCGGGGTCCAATACCTGTTGCGGGTTTTGCAGATCGCCGGAAGAGGCGACGATATGATCGGCGGGGGCGGTGATGCGGACCTCGTAATCGCCAAATTCAAGACCAAATTCACCACGCCCAAGAAAGGCCTTGGTATGCCAGCCTTCATAATCCGAAAATACCGCCATGCGCGGGAACCATTGGGCGAGGAAATAAAGATAGGTGTCGTTGTCGCGGAACCATTCATAGCCGCCGCGCCCGCCAATGATTTCCTCGTCAATGATTTCATGAACCCAATCAATGGAAAAAACAGTCGAGGTGCCCGGCTTTAGCGGTTCCGGCAGGTCGATGCGCATATGGGTGTCGACAATGGTGAAGGGGAGCGGGCTGCCATTTTCAGATTTCACTGCTTTGATCTGTGTGCCAAAGGGGCGGTCACTCAAAGCCTGCTGGCGGGCAAGGGCGGAAAAGGAAAGCGTATCGCCCTCTCCCGACGGGTCCCATCTTTGTCCGGCGGTGGAGGACGTTTCCGACATGCGGGCGATGGAGCCCTCTGCAAAGCGGTTTTGGTCAAGCTGCACCCAGAGATATTTCAATGTATGGGGGGAGTTATTGCTATAGGTGATGGTTTCGGAGCCGGTCAGGGTTTTGTTGTTTTCATCCAGCGTAACATCAATGATGTAATCGGCCCGTTGTTGCCAATATTGCGGGCCGGGCTCGCCAGTGGCGGCGCGATAGACATTGGGTGTTGGCAATTCCTGATCCAATTGCTGGAATTTGCGGGCACCATCACCGGTTTCAGCCCGTGCCGGCAAGGCCGGGGCGGACAGGGCAAGAGTGAGGGTGAGAGAAAAAACAGACAATAGTCTCATAGGGTGGGCCTTTTGGATATACGCTATTTTTACGCAAGAAATTGAGGTTTGGTATGGCAGTTTAGGTCAGGCGCTTTGGGCATGCCAGCCCTTATGCGCAATCGTGATGGTCAAGCTGTGATTTATTTTTCTGAACTATGCCTGAAAGGGGTTAAAGATTTTATCGTTGGGAAAAAAGCCAGATGCGGGTGGGGGATCTGAAGATTTCTTCTAAAAAGTGTATTTTCAGGATTAAAACTTATCCCCGTGCTTTGCGGGTTGTGGGACTTATGGGGCTGGTCGGTGTTTGGACGAAGGAATGCCCGTCATTTCGGGCGGGATATTGATTATGCGCGCCGGTCCTCCCTTTTTTCTTGCTCTGTTTTGGCTTGTCATCGCGGATATTCCCTTTTCGGGGAGGGCTTTGGCGGGGGATTTGCCCGGCCCGGTCAGGGGGCAGGTGGTTCGGGTGATTGATGGTGACAGTTTGGAGGTTACGGTGATGATCTGGCTGGATATGTGGCTGACCACCAAAGTGCGTCTTGCGGATATTGATACGCCGGAAATATGGCGGCCTGCTTGCGCCAAAGAGCGTATTGTCGGTGAACAGGCCAAAGCCTTTACCGAAAGATTTATAGGGTTCGGGCAGGTGCAATTATTCGATATCCATTATGGCAAATATGCCGGGCGGGTCGTGGCGCGGGTGGAAAATGCCAAGGGGCAGGATTTGTCGCAAGCGCTTTTGGCGGCGGGGTTTGGAGAGAGGGATTGGTGCGCTGCAGATCATTGAGCTTTCGCCAAGCCGTTGAGCATATTGTGGAATCGGGGCGCGCGGCTAATTTCCTGTTTTCTTCGCAAAAGGCGCAAAACTCTGCCATAATCATGAGTAATTTATAGGCATTGATGGCCCGGTATTCGGGCCATATTGGAGGGACAAATGCGCGATAATAATTTCGACAGTCATCAGGATGCTTCTGCAACAAATAATAATACGCATCGAGATCGTGAAAGCCAGCTTGATATATTGATTTATTATGTTCTGCCGGGTCTGGCGCAAGGGCTCGCGCTTTATGTTTTGAGCAATCTTGACGAGATGGCCTGGCATTCACCGTCTATCATTGCGGCCATGCTGTTTTTTGCTGTGGCGCCGCTTGCCTATCTTTTTACCACCGCCAAGGGGCGACGGATTTCAAGTGCTGTTTTCGGGATTGTTCTGGGGGCGCTCTGTGCCGGCCTGTTCCTGCTGGCCAGTGCGACCTTCGGGCCGCCGGAAGAGGTGGAAAGCGTATTGCCGCTATCATGGTTTGCGGCCATGGTTATTTCCTATATTGCCATTCCGTTTTATCGGACGATTTTCGAGCGCAAAAAACCGGCCAGTGATTATCCGTCTTTGTTTGAATTTGCCTGGAACCTGCCGGTTATCTGGGCGGGGTCTATCGCCTTTATCGGGGTTGTGTGGGCGGTATTGGGGCTTTGGGCGGCTTTGTTCTCGCTTATCGGGATAGATTTTTTTGAGAACATATTTTTTGACGAGCCGTTCTCGCAATTAGCCACGACTGGGGCCGGTGCGCTGGGGATTGGTATTTTGCGCAATCAGGAAGGGGTTGTGCTGGCTTTGCGCGGGGTGTTGTTTGCGCTGTTAAAAGTGCTGACGCCAGTGGTGGCGTTGATGACGGCGGGCTTTGCCGTTGCCGCTTTCGTCAAGGGGCTTGATAGCCTGTGGGAAGGCTGGAGCGCGACCAGCCTGATGGTGGCGGCGATTATGGCTGCGATTCTGTTTACCAATGCCAGTATTGCCGATAAAGGACGGCCGGAAAATCCTGTGCTGCGTTGGTCGGTATTGTTGCAGTCTATTGTATTGCCGGTTCTGGCGGCTTTTGCGGTTTATGGCTTGTGGCTGCGGATCAATGAATATGGCCTTACGGTTGAGCGGTTTCATGCCGCTTTGATTGTCGGGGTCGCGGCCACCTATTCAGGGGTTTATGCTTTAAGCGCATTGGTGCCGGACCAATACCGGCTTTGGCGCATGGGTAATGTTGCCATTGCCGGAGCGCTGGTTGTGCTGGCCATATTGGTGCAAACGCCGGGGCTCAATGCCTATAAAATTTCTGCCGCCAATCAGATCTCGCGATTGCAATCGGGCGCGGAAACTGTGGAGAGCTTTGATTTTGCCTATCTGAAATGGGATCTGGGCAAGGCCGGTGAGCGGGCGCTTGCGGATTTGCGCGATTGGGACGATGCGCCGGATCGCGCGGCTTTATTGGCGGTTCTGGATGAGTTGGACGAGGCGGAAAGCCAATATGCTTTCAGGAGCGATAACAGGGAGCGGGAGAATCTTTCTGCCTTTGATCGGGCGGTGGAAAATGGCGCTTTGCAGATAAGAGGGTTTGCTGATGAATATGATAGCATAAGGCTTGCGCTGCAAAATGATTCCCTGCCTTACAATTTTCGGATTGATGATTGCCATGGGGCATTATCCTGCGTCATTGTCGAAAGCGATGTGTTGCAGGGTAATGAAAGAGAGTTTTTATTTGTTACAGCATCCTATGATGAGGAGTGGTCAAGAGTTTGGTTGCGATTTTTTCGCCAGACCGCAGATGAAGATGGCGAGATGCGTTGGAAAATATTGGGCGATTCGGAAACACGCCGATTTGAAGATGATGCGGCGGCCAAGGCGTTCATGAAAGGGCTGGTTGAGGGGGAGGTGCGTGCTGTCACCGTTCCCATGCCGGCCATGCAGATTGGCGATGCGGTGTTTGTGCCGGGTGTTTCTCAGGAATTTCGCGATATTCTTGATCGGCCTTCCGAAAACAGCAAAGAAGATACCCCCGAAGAAGTAGAGGGCGCGCCGGAATAAGGCCTGTTTGGCTTTCCGGTCTTGCGCTTATGGCGCGCACGGGGCTAAATGGCGCTTCAAATTCTACCTAGAGCGTTTTCGGTTTTGATTCCATCAAAACCGGATAGGCTCTAATGCCAGAGGATACTTTCCCATGCGTCACCTTCCCATGCGTCACCTTCTTGTTTTCGGTCTTGCCGCCGCCGCTCTTATGGCCTGTGGCAATGGCGAGGATACAGCCAACTCATCCGATACATCCAACAACACAGAAGAAGCCCAGAAAGAGGAGCGTGTTTTGCCGACCCCCCCTATTGCCAAAAAAATTCCTGTAGAAATCACCCAGCAGGGCTATACGCGGGTCGATAATTACGCCTGGATGAAAGATGAAAACTGGCAGGACGTATTGCGCGATACATCTGTGTTGCGCGACGATATTCGCGAGCATCTGGAAAAAGAAGGCGTCTATTATGAGGCGATGACGGATCATCTGGAGCCTTTGCGCAAAACCCTGTTTGATGAAATGCGCGGGCGTATCAAGGAAGATGACAGCTCGGTGCCGGTGAAAGATGGTCCCTTTGCCTATGGCAGCCGCTTTCGCCAGGGCGGGGATTATCCGGTATTTTTCCGCACCCCGCGCGATGGCGGCGACGAGACCATTTTATATGATGGGGATGCCGAGCGCGGCGATAGTGAGTTTTTCTCCATTGGCGGGGTAGAGCATAGCCCGGACCATAAATTATTGGCGATTGGTGTCGATCGTCTGGGTTCGGAATATTACACGCTGGAAGTGCGTGATATTGAATCCGGCGAGCGGGTATCCGGGCTGATTGAAAGCACCGATGGCGGTGTTGTCTGGGCGGCGGATTCGCAAAGCTTTTTCTATGTGGAGCGCGACGATAATCAACGCCCGAAACGGGTCAAACATCATGTTTTGGGTAGCGATCCGGCCGAGGACCGCCTTGTCTATGAAGAAGCTGATGACGGCATGTTTATCGGCATTGGCAAAACCCAGAGCGGGGAATTTGTCACCATCTATATTGGCGATCAGGTAACCACGGAATATCGGATGATCCCGGCCAATGATCCTTTGGCGGAACCTTTTGTGTTTGCGCCGCGCCAGACAGATGAGGAATATTACCCGGAACATCATGGGGACTGGTTTTATATCCGCACCAATAGGGATGGGGCGGTTGATTTCAAGATCATGAAAACACCGGTGACGGCAACGGCGCGTGAAAACTGGGTTGATGTTGTGGCCTATGAAGAAGGCACGCTGATATCGAGCCTCACCACTTTCAAGGATTATATGGTGCGCTCGGAGCGCAAGGATGCGCGGCCACGGATTATTGTTTCCGACTATGAGGGCAATGAGCAGGAAATTACTTTTGACCAGCCTGCCTATTCGGTGAGCTATTCGGGTGGTTATGAATTCGATACCGATAGTATTCGTTATTTTTATGAAAGTCCGTCACAGCCGGAGCAGGTTTTCGATTATAATATGGCCACCGGTGAGAAAACCTTGCTGAAAACGCAGGAAGTGCCAAGCGGTCATAATCCCGATCTCTATGTAGTAGAGCGGGTGACGGCGATTGCGGATGATGGGGCGGAAATTCCGGTGATGGTGTTGCGCCTGAAATCAACCCCGCTCGACGGATCTGCGCCGGTATTGCTTTATGGCTACGGGTCTTATGGGGCCTATATTCCGGACAGCTTCTCAACCTCCATTTTGTCTCTGGTTGATCGCGGTATGATTTACGCTTTGGCGCATATTCGTGGCGGATCGGCCAAAGGCCAGCAATGGTATTTCGATGGCAAGCTCGACAAAAAGATGAATACATTTACCGATTTTGTTCGGGCTGGCGAAACCCTGATCGAAAAGGGGTATACATCAGAGAAGAAGATTGTGATTTATGGCGGCTCGGCTGGTGGCTTGCTGGTGGGGGCTGCGGTTAATTTGAAGCCGGAATTATTTGCCGGTGTGTTGGCGGCGGTGCCTTTTGTGGATGTCATCAACACAATATCCGATGAAAGCCTGCCCTTGACGCCGCCGGAATGGCCGGAATGGGGTGATCCCATTCGCACCAAAGAAGGCTATGAGTGGATTGCCGCCTATTCGCCTTATGACAATATCCAGAAAGGTGTTGAATATCCGCCAATTCTCGCCACTGGCGGGCTTGCGGATTATCGGGTGACCTATTGGGAAATGTCGAAATGGGTTGCCCGTTTGCGCGATGAAGCCAAGGGCGGTCCGTTTTTGCTGCGGATGAATATGTCGGCCGGCCATGGGGGATCGGCGGCGCGGTTTGAGCGGCTTGAGGAGCGGGCGCATCTTTATGCATTTGCGCTTGATCAGCTGGGGCTTGCAGAGGCCGAGCCGGTCAGTCATGGGCAAGCGGCAAAATAGAGCACTTCTTGTCCGAAAACCGGTTTCCACTTTCCGGGAAGTGCTCTAGATTGGCCTTTATGGCGAAACGATTTTCTTCTTCCGAGCCGGGTAGTGGCAAAACCCTGACCCAGCGGCAATTGCGTGCTGGCGAGCTTTTGCGTCATGCGCTGGCTGAAATTTTTCAACGCAATGATTTTCGCGATGCGTCTTTGCGCGATGTCTCGATTACGGTCTCCGAAGTGCGCCCGAGCCCGGATTTGCGCCAGGCAACGGTCTATTGTCTGCCCCTTGGCGGGCGGGACAAGGATAAGATCATGCCGGCCTTAAAGCGCGAAGCGCCGCTTATTCGCGGTTCTTTGGGCAAGAAGATCGAGATGAAATTCACCCCTGAATTGCATTTTCGCCTTGATGCCTCCTTTGATGAGGCCGACCGGATTGACGCTTTGCTGGATGTCGCCCGCCGCAAGGATGGCATTTGAGCGGGTTTATTGCCTTGAATTCCCAGATAACTGTTGCCCAAAGTCCACAATTTTACCGTAACGACATTGGCGGGCAAGACAGGGGCGGGGTTTTTCTGTAATATTGCCTGCGGGACTGCCTGTCCGCTTTGGGAAATATCCGGGCATTGGCGGGTGGATTATTCGTAAAATGGGGTTGCAGGGATATGTTTTTTTGGAAGAAGAAGGCCGCTGAAGAAGCGGAAGAGGCGCTGAATGAAGTTGCCGAGGCGGTTGAGGAACAGGCCGAAACGAAAGCATCCATGAAAGAGGATGACAGGCAAGAGCGCAGCGCTGATGCTGGCGCTGATCATGAGAATGCTGACCATGGTGATGATGTCAAATTATTTCCCGGTTTTGAAGATAAGCCCTTCAAGGTTGGCTATACGGAATGGCAGGACGAAGATCGCGGTCCAGAAAAAGGGGCGCCGGTTTTGGTGATGCGCTGGGCCAGCGATGCGACATGGTTTCCGGTGCCGGCTGCTTTCAACAAGGCCGTTATGCAGGTGCTGACGGAATTGGAACAGGATGGCAGTCTGACCGGTCTTCTCAAAGCCTATGGCTATGATGTTGAAGGGGCTGAGCGGGGTTAACGAACCGGTTTCAAGTCGTGGGGGGGTGTTAAGGGGCTGGCTTAATTGCCAGCCTTTTTTCTTTTGGTTCTGCTTTCCTGATAGCCCGGCCATTGCCTTTCTGCGGGCTTGCGCTAGAGCGTTTCCAGGATAAGTGGATCCTTCGACAAGCTCAGGATGAGGCCGGTTATCCGTCCGGCCCTTCGCCTTGGCTCAGGGGCGTCAAAATAAAGACCTAGATCCCAGTTTTGATTCCATCAAAACCGGTATCTAGGTTTTTGTTTTTGGGCACTTCTTATCCGAAAACCGGTTCCCACTTTTCGGGAAGTGCTCTAAGAGAGTTTTTTTTGAGCCTCATTTGTTTTTTTTCAGGAATTTCCATGGGACGACGACGCAAAAAGGGCCGTAAGGTTCACGGCTGGCTGGTGCTGGACAAGCCCTATGATTTTGGTTCTACCGAAGGGGTGTCCAAATTGCGCTGGCTTTTTGATGCGCAAAAGGCCGGACATGCGGGCACATTGGACCCGTTGGCCACGGGGATATTGCCGATAGCTTTTGGGGAAGCCACCAAAACCGTGCCGTTCATTCAAGATGGCTTGAAAACCTATCGCTTTACGGCGCGCTGGGGGCAGGCGACGAACACGGATGATCGCGAGGGAGCGATTATTGCAAGCTCGGATCATCGTCCGCAAAAATCCGATATTGAAGCCGTGTTGCCGGATTTTACCGGTCTCATCCAGCAGGTGCCACCAGCCTTTTCGGCAATTAAAGTGGCCGGTGAGCGGGCCTATGATCTTGCCCGTGACGGAGAGAATGTGGTTTTGGAAGCGCGGCCCATCGATATTGAAAGCCTGCGCCTTGTGGATGTGCCAGATGCGGATCATGCGGTGTTTGAGGCGATTACCGGCAAGGGGGCCTATGTGCGGGCGTTGGTACGCGATATTGCCGAAGCGCTTGGTACCAAAGGGCATATTGCCGATTTGCGCCGCACCCGTGTTGGTCCTTTTGGCGAGGATATGGCGGTGACTTTGGAAGAGATGACCGGGGACAGGCTGGGCAGTGTCGCGCGCGAGGCGGTCGCGCCGTCCGCGCTGGATGCATTTCTCTTGCCCATTGAAGCGGCGCTTTTTGATTATCCTTCGGTTTCATTATCGGGGGTGGAGGCGCAAAAAATTTCTCGTGGTCAGTCTGTCGTGTTGGCACCGCCTGTGGCGTCGGGGATTCGCGGTGGTAATAGCGGCCTCGTGCCGGTGGTATTGGCCAGCCATAATGACGAGGCCCTGGCGATTTGCGCCCTGGACGGGCTGACCCTGAAACCGGCCCGGGTCTTTGTTACCGAATAGCAATGTAGCATTGGCCTTTGTGGTAAAACACTTGCTTGCCAGACGCTTTGGGATAAGCCAGAATTTGCGCGAAATTCTAACGGGGGTTCAGACCCTGAAAAGCAGGAGCGAATAGATGGCTGAAACAATCAAGAAAAATAAATGGGCCCTGCTGGCACTGGCAAGCCTTATGGTCTTGCCTCTGGCGGCCTGTGGTGGCGGTGGCGACAAGAAGGACAAGGATGGTGATGAGGAAGCGGCGGCTCTGCCAAATCCGGATCCGTTTCCATCAACCTATGAGCCTTGGAGTTCGGAGCCTGTTTTGATCGAAGGGGCGGTTTTGCTGCTTGGCAATGGGGAAAAAATTGAAAACGGGGCAATCCTGATGAGTGACGGGGTCATTCAGGCGGTTGGCAAAAAGGGCAAGGTGAAATTGCCCGGCGGCAAGGGCGAGAAAATTGATGCCAGCGGTAAATATGTAACTCCCGGTATTATTGATGCCCACTCCCATTTGGGGGTTTATCCGTCGCCAAGCTTCCGCTCGACCTCGGACGGCAATGAAGCAACCTCCCCCAATACGGCGCAGGTCTGGATCGAACATTCCGTTTGGCCGCAAGACCCCGGCTTTACCAGAGCTTTGGCCGGGGGGATCACCTCTTTGCAAATTCTGCCCGGCTCGGCCAATCTTTTTGGCGGGCGTTCGGTGACATTGAAAAATGTGCCCTCGCGTTCGGTGCAGGACATGAAATTTCCTGATGCGCCTTATGGCATTAAAATGGCCTGCGGGGAAAACCCCAAACGGGTTTACCAGAATTCCGGGCCGTCTACACGGATGGGCAATTTTGCCGGTTATCGCGCCGCCTGGATTGACGCCAAAGCCTATAAGAAGAAATGGGATGACTATCTGGAAAAGGTGGAAGCCGGCGAGGATGCGGGCGATCCGCCAGCGCGTGATTTGAAACTGGAAACATTGGCGGGCGTTCTGGCCGATGACCTATTTGTCAATATGCATTGCTATCGTGCCGATGAGATGGTGCAGGTTTTGGATATGGCAAAAGAGTTCGGTTATAAGGTCGCTGCGTTTCATCATGTGGTGGAAGGCTATAAGGTTGCCGATCGTTTGGCCGAAGAAGGGGTTTGCGCCGCCGTCTGGGCCGATTGGTGGGGCTTTAAGCTTGAAGCTTATGACAGCGTGCGGGAAAACGCTGCGCTGATTCACAATCAGCCGGGAAGCTGCGCCATCATTCATTCGGATTCGGCGGTTGGTATTCAGCGCCTGAATCAGGAGGCGGCCAAAGCCATGGCCGATGGCCAGCGCCTTGGTATTGATATTGACGAAGAAGATGTGATTCAGTGGTTGACCCTCAATCCGGCAAAATTATTGCGCATTGATGACAAGGTTGGCACTTTGGAAGAAGGCAAGATGGCCGATGTGGTGCTTTGGGATCGCACACCGTTTTCTGTCTACGCCCATGCGGAGAAGGTCTATATTGATGGTGCACTGATGTATGATCGTGATGATCCGGACAATAGTCCGCGTACTGATTTTGAGATTGGTCAGTTGGAAAACAACATGCTCGGAGGAGCAGGACAATGAGGAATATTTCTATGAAACGCCATCCGGCTAAAAATATTTTGAAATCTGCCACTATCGGGCTGGCCCTGTTCGGGGCTGCGGCTGCGGGTGGTATTGCGCAAGGGCAAACCATTGCCATTACCAATGCGGAAATCCATATGGCGGGGCCGAGCGCTGCGCCGCGCACCATTTCCAATGGCACGATTATTATCGACAATGGCATTATTCGTGCCGTCGGCCCACAGGTGGAAGCGCCTTTGGGGGCCAGTATTATCAATGCCGAGGGCAAGCCGGTAACCCCCGGCCTGTTTGCGTCTTTGTCGGGGGTCGGGCTGGTTGAAATATCGCTGAATGAAGAAGGCAATGATGCGACACCGGATAGGGGGTTCCCGCTATCGGCGTCCCTTGATGCACAGGATGCGTTGAATACGGAATCGGCGCTGATTCCAATTTCGCGCTCTGGCGGTGTGACCCGTGTCTATACCACCACCAATCCCGGGGATAAATTATTTGGTGGCTGTGGTCTGGTAATGGATCTGTCCGGGAGCGATGATCCGATTACCGCCGATTGTCTTGCGCAGTCGGTGGTGATGGGTTTTGCCGGGGCCAATCGTTCCGGCGGGGTCAAAACCGGCTCTATGGCGCTGCTGCGCTATTGGCTGGAAGAGGCGCTGATTTATGAGCGCGCGCCAGCAAATTATCGGGCAAACTCCAATCAGACGGGGCTTTCTTTGCCGGATATTCAGGCGCTGGTGCCTTATGCCAAGGGGGAAAAGCCCTTGCTGGTGGAAGTGGAAAGCGCGCCGGATATTCGCCGCCTTATCGCTTTGAAAGAAGAATATGGGTTGGATCTGATTCTGGTTTCGGCCCGTGAAGCATGGCGGGTGGCGGATGAATTGGCGGATGCCGAAATTCCGGTAATCGTAAATCCGGCCGATAATCTACCATCAAGCTTTGAGGCTCTGGGGGCAAGGCTTGCCAATGCAGCCCTGCTCGACAAGGCCGGTGTGCTCATCGCATTTTATGACAATGATATTGGCTATACCCATAATGTGCGCTTGCTACCACAG
>JALSJA010000126.1 GCA_026989615.1 Parvularculaceae bacterium
TGTCAATATTGGCGAGGCGGTCGGGGTTATTGCGGCCCAGTCCATTGGTGAGCCGGGCACCCAGCTGACCATGCGGACCTTCCACGTTGGCGGTACGGCACAAGTCGGCGATATCTCTTTTGTGGAGGCCAGCCATGAAGGTGTCATCAAGCTTGAAAATCGCAATGTTGTTAAAGATTCCGATGGCGATTTGATCGTCATGGGGCGCAATACGCTGATCAAGATTGTCGGAACCGGCGGGGCTGATCTTGCTTCGTTCAAAGTAACCTATGGCACCAAATTACGGGTGGATGATGGGGCCAAGGTTGAACGGGGCCAGCGCCTTGCTGACTGGGACCCTTATACTATCCCGATTTTGACCGAGTTAGCGGGTACGGTAAAATATGAGGATCTGGTTGAAGGCGTATCGATGAAAATCGTTGCCGACGAGACCACCGGCCTGTCTTCAAAAGTGATTACCGATTGGCGCGCTAACCCGCGTGGGGGGGATTTGCGTCCGGCGCTTGTGATTGTTGATGACAAGGGCGAAGTGCTGACCCTCGCCAATGGCAATGAAGCCAGATATCTCTTGCCGGTTAATGCGATTATGTCGGTGGAAGATGGTGCCAAGGTGCGCCCCGGCGATGCCTTGTCGCGTATTCCAACGGAAGGGGCAAAAACCCGTGATATTACCGGTGGTCTGCCACGGGTTGCGGAACTGTTTGAAGCGCGTCGCCCGAAAGACCACGCGATTATCGCCGAGGTCGATGGCAAGGTTGAATTTGGCCGCGACTATAAAAACAAACGGCGCATCCGCATTTTGCCAACTGATGAAAGCCTTGAACCGTTTGAATATCTCGTGCCCAAGGGTAAGCATATTGCTGTGCAGGAAGGCGACTTCATTGCCAAGGGTGAATATTTGATGGATGGCAATCCGGCACCCCATGATATTCTTGCCATTATGGGCATTGAGGCCTTGGCCAATTACCTGATCAATGAAATTCAGGATGTCTATCGCCTGCAAGGGGTGCCGATCAATGACAAGCATATTGAAGTGATCGTTCGGCAAATGCTGCAAAAGGTTGAAGTGACCGATCCCGGCGATAGCGCCTATCTGAAAGATGAGCAGGTTGACAAGGTTGAGTTTGAAGAGACCAATTTGCGCCTTGAGGAAGAAGGTAAAAAACCTGCTGAGGCGCGTCCCGTCTTGCTGGGTATTACCAAAGCCTCGCTGCAAACGCGCTCCTTCATCTCGGCGGCATCATTCCAGGAAACCACCCGCGTGCTGACGGAAGCGGCGGTTTCCGGCAAAATTGATACGCTGGATGGCCTGAAAGAAAATGTCATTGTTGGTCGTTTGATTCCGGCGGGCACTGGCGGTCAGATGGCACGTCATCAGGCGGTTGCCGATCAGCGGGACATCAATCTGATTGAAGAGCGCGCTGCCCGTGCCGCTTTGGCGCTGCCGCCGGCAGAAAGCGCTGGCGCAGAAGCGGGTGACGCTGCAGCAGAAGGCGCCACCGAAGCCATGCCGACACCGGCACCGGAAACGGATGCCGGGGACGCTGGAGAGGTTGCGCCGGAATAGGTCTTTGCTTTTCCGAGAAAACGAAAACCCCCGGCTTTGGCCGGGGGTTTTTATTTTGCAGGCGCATCATCGTCCCTGTCGTCACCCCTCTTTTCCGTCACCCATGACAAAGCGCGGGCCGGGGCCTTTTTGGGCGATGCGATCTTGCGGATTATAAAGGGCGCATTTGCGCAAGGACAGGCAGCCGCAGCCAATGCAGCCATCAAGGCGATTGCGCAGATTGGTGAGCTTTTCAATCCGGTCATCAAGATCAGCGCGAAAATTGCGGCTGATCCGGCTCCAGTCTTTTTGGGTGGGGGGGCGTCCTTCAGGCAGGCGGGCAAGCTGCGCCTTTATGGTCTCAAGAGAAAAGCCGAGCTGCTGGGCAATCATGATAAAGGACAGCCGCCTTAGATCGGCGCGGGCAAAACGCCGCTGCCCGCCCTTATTGCGCATAGGCGCTATCAGCCCCTTGGTTTCGTAAAAGCGGATGGCGGAAACAGAAAGTCCGGTGCGGCGGGCGAGATCACCAATAGATAGCAGTGTTGGTGAAAGGCGAGTAGTTTTGATAACCATTCTATAAACCTCAATTAAGCTATAGATCTGTAAAGATGATCCGGGCGAGACAGTCAAGGGGTGAGAGGGGTAGGGGCAGGTTGAGAGATGTTAAAATGGCCTGATGTTCTTTCAATGGCATTATTCTCTTGACCTCAACTTAGGTTGAGGGATTAGAAAAAACAAGATGGTTAAAATTGGTCTTTTGAGAGGGGATCATTTGGCAAAGAGGGGCTTTTCTTTGGCCCGTCATTCATTTGAAAGGAAAATTTATGACTCAGGAAAAATCAACACCGGCAAGATTGGAACATGTGAATGTCACCGTTAGCGACCCGAAAAAAACAGCGCAAATGATGTGCGATATTTTCGGTTGGCATATCCGTTGGGAAGGGGCGGCGATCTATGATGGGCTTACGGTACATGTCGGCACGGAGGATGATTACATCGCCATTTATTCCAAGGGTGATGAAAGGCGTTACGAGGTAGAGCGCTATGACCAGCTGGGCGGCCTGAACCATATTGCACTGGTGGTCGATGATCTCGATGCCATTGAGGCCCGCGTGAAAAAGGCAGGCTTTATCCCGGAAAACCACCGCGATTATAAACCAGGCCGCCGGTTTTACTTTCGCGACCATGACGGGATTGAGTTTGAAGTGGTGTCTTATGAATAGGTCCTAAAGCGCACCCATGCCAAGTGCAGTATAGACGATGCGCATGAGTGCTTTTACACCCGTAATGCGACATCTATTGATGGTTTGCCGGGGATTATTCGCAAGCTGAAGTAAATCTCTTTATATTTCTGCCCAGAACACTGTCCTGCCCCAATCCGTTAACAACGGCTTAACTGGTTCGGGGCTAGGGTCCGTCACTAGAGCGCTTCCCGAAAAGTGGGAACCGGTTTTCGGATAAGAAGTGCTCAAAAACAAAGACTTAGAGCCCGGTTTTGATTCCATCAAAACGAAAATAGGCTCTAATGTGGTGCGTAGAGTTTTCTATCTATCCGAGCATGTTACGGGGAGGCGTCATGCAGCAAAATTCACAAGAGGCGATTGCCAATGCCGCCCTGTTGCGCGCCGGGGCTTTGCTGCGTTTGGCTCTTGGCCTGTTCGGGCTGGTGGCTTTTGTCATGGCGACCCTCTTTGCCAATGAGGTCGGTTTTTTACATTCCGGGGTCATCTGGCTGGTCATTTTTTGCCTGAAGGCGGGGTTTGAGGCCTATGCGCCGCAAACAAGAAGTGTCGCAGCCTATCTGTCGCCAATGCTTGATATTGTTCTGGTGACATTATGGCTGGCGACCTTGAGCGAACTTTATGGGGGAACCC
>JALSJA010000127.1 GCA_026989615.1 Parvularculaceae bacterium
GTTTTTCCTGATGGTCGAAGGCGGCCGTATCGACCACGCCCATCATGCGGGCAATGCTGCCCGGGCGCTGGCGGATTTGCAGGCCTTTGACGAGGCGGTCGCCATCGCCCTTGAAAAAGTGGACCTCGCCGACACCCTCGTCATCGTCACCGCCGATCACGGCCACACCATCTCCTTTGGCGGCTACCCGCAGCGCGGCAATCCTATTTTAGGCGTGGTCGTCAGCACCAATCCCGATGGCTCCCCGGCCAGCGAGCCCTATAAGGCAAGCGATGGCAAAGCCTATACCACCCTCACCTATGCCAATGGCCCCGGCGCCCTATTTGGCGGCGGCGACACACCGGTAACACGGCCCGATGTCACCATGGAAGAAGCCCATGATCCCGACTATATGCAGCAAGCGCTGATACCATCGCGCTCGGAAACCCATGGCGGTCAGGATGTGATTATCTTCGCAGGCGGCCCAGACGCCTATCTATTCGACGGCGTGGTTGAACAAAACTACATCTTCCATGTGATGGAACACGCCCTTGGTTTGAAAGAACGTTTGGGGGAGGAATAACCCTACCCGATTGGATCCAGCCAGCCGCGTTCATCTTCGGTTTCCCCGCTGAACAGGCCGAAGAATTTTTGCCGTAGCGCATCGGTGATTGGCGTTTTTCCATTACCGATCTTTTTGCCATCAAGAGACCTGATACGCGTCACTTCGGCGGCGGTGCCGGTGAAAAACATCTCATCGGCGCCGTAGAGGAATTCGCGGGGGATGGTTTGCTCGGAAACCTCTATGCCCAGATCGCCCGCAAAAGTGATGATGGTGTTGCGGGTGATGCCGTTCAAAATAGACGCGGCCAATGGCGGGGTGATAATTTTGCCATCTTTAACTACAAACAAATTCTCCCCTGCCCCTTCCGAGACAGTGCCATCATGGGCAAGACCGATGCCTTCTTTATAGCCGTGCTTGTGGGCCTCGCGGGAGATGAGGCGCGAGGATAGATAATTGCCGGCCATTTTGGCGCTCGCGGGGATCGTCCCCGGCGCTACCCGCCGCCAGCTTGAAATACAGACATCAATGCCCTCCTTGGCGGCTTCCTCGCCAAGATACGCCCCGAAGGGAAAGGCAATGGCGTTAAACTCGCCTTTGTCGAAATTCGAATAAGGCCCAAGCTCCCCATAGCCAAGATAGGCATTGACCCGGATATAGGACGACGCCAGGCCATTGGCCCGCACCACTTCGCGACAGGCCGCCATTACGCCCTCGCGATCAAGCGCAACCGGAATATCATATAAGCCAGCAGAATAAAGCAGCCGCTCCGCATGGGCATCATTGCGAAAAATGCAGGTGCCTTTGTGCGGCGTGTCATAGGCCCGCAAGCCCTCAAAGGCGCTGGTACCATAGAGAAAGGCATGGGTCATGACATGCATGGTGGCCTTTTCCCACTCAATCAACGCCCCGTTCATCCAGATATATTTTACCGGCTGGATTGGCATGATAGAATCCCTTATTGCTATGGTTGAACGATTAGCAGAAAATTGCGCCTGTTGTGCCTGTTCTATCGCCCAAGGGCAAGCCTTGAGGCAAAATTTATAGGGGTTCCAAGATATTCAAATGACCAAATCACAACCGAAAAATAGCCGAGAGATTGCGGCCCTCCTGCAAGTCATGGCCGATTTGCGCGATCCTGATGGGGGCTGTCCTTGGGATGTGGCGCAGGATTACCGTTCTATCGCCAGCTATACTTTGGAAGAAGCCTATGAAGTGGTCGATGCTATCGAGCGGGGTAATCGCGAAGATTTGCGCGAAGAGCTTGGCGATCTCCTCTTACAAGTCGTCTTTCATGCACAAATAGCCAGCGAAGAAGGACGCTTTACTTTCGCCGATGTGGTCGAGGGCATTGTCGAAAAAATGATCCGCCGCCACCCCCATGTCTTCATCGCTGAAGATGGCCGCAATGCCGAACAACAAACCCTTGAATGGGAAAAGATAAAACAATTGGAAAAATCACGAAAGGGCAATGCCGTTGTCAGCCTGCTGGACGACGTGCCCTTGCATTTCCCCGGCCTTACCCGCGCCGTCAAATTACAAAAGCGCGCCGCCCGGGTCGGCTTTGACTGGCCGCAAATAGAACAGGTCATCGATAAATTATGCGAAGAAGTCGAAGAGCTGAATGAAGCACGTAATGACATGTCGCAGGAAAAAATCGAAGAAGAATTTGGCGATCTCCTATTTGTCATGGCCAATCTGGCCCGCCATTTAAAAATTGATCCGGAAACCGCTTTGCGCCGGGCCAATGCGAAATTCTGTTCGCGCTTCACCCATATTGAAAAGCGCGTCAATCAATCCGGTCGCGATTGGCCGGAATTCTCCCTCGATGACCTTGAGGCCTATTGGCAGGAAGCAAAAATGATTTAGAGCACTTCCCGAAAAGTGGGAACCGGTTTTCGGATAAGAAGTGCTCAAAAACAAAGACCTAGAGCCTATCCTTCGCGCACATCATCAACCACCAGCGCCCGTCGATAAGGCTCCCACATAGCGGCATTGGCCACGGTCAGCATGGGCGGCTCCACATAAGGCAAAGGCTTATAGGCCGCTCCATCCAGAATCATACCGGCCCGACCACCGGATTCTTCCACTAGCAAAACCCCCGCCGCATGGTCCCATGGTTTCATCCGTCCGGCCAAAACCATCTCCACATCGCCACGGGCACAGTCCAGATAGGCCCAGGCCGAGCTGCGGCCATTATGGTGGTTGGCCATGGCCCGCATATTCTGGCGCAAGGTTTTGCGCAAATTCTTCGGCATATAGCTTTCTGAATATTCAGCCTTGGACGCCGCAAAAGGAATTTTTTGACGCTCGCAAAGTCGCGTACCCTGCCAGAAAGCCCCGGCCCCTTTTTGGGCAACAGCAACCGCATCCAATGTCGGTGCATAAATCCACGAATGGGTCGTCTCGCCGCGCTCCACCAACGCCACCATCATCGCAAAACGCTCGGAGCCTTTGACAAAATTCCCGGTGCCATCCACCGGGTCAACAATCCAGAACACACCCTTGTCATCCAATTGGGATAAAAGCGCCGGATCCTCGGCAACACTTTCTTCGCCAATTAAAACCGACCCCGGCTTTAATCCCAATAATTGCGGTTTGAGCCATTTTTCGGCGCGAATATCAGCGGCGGTTACCAAATCCTGCGGGCTTGATTTGCAGGATATTTCATCATCACGCAAATTCTGAAAACGTGGCATAACCTCGCGCTCAGCGGCAATGCGCAAAAGATTGGCAACCTGCTCATGCAAGCCCTCATCTTTTGCTGCACTGATAATAT
>JALSJA010000128.1 GCA_026989615.1 Parvularculaceae bacterium
CCGACAGGAAATTCGCGCTTTTTTGCTGAGCCTGAAGCTCGCAAAGCCGGCAAAAAAAGCCGATCGGCAAATAGAAGCGGCTTAACCGGATGATCCTATCCTGTGGACGGCCTTTGCTTTACAAATTCGCAGCAAAAGGCCAGTGTGACGCTCCTTGTCTGCCATTGAATGAGCGTTGATTTGCCATGATATTTCTAGCCATTATCGCTATCATCTGCGCGCTGGCCTCTTTATGGCTCATCCGTTTTGGCAAAATGGTCAAAGCAAAGCGAACCATCTGGTTGGGGCGTATAGGTGTTTTCCTGTCAGCGCTGTTATTGGCGGCTTTGTCAAAATCTTATTGGCTATTATTATTGGTCGGTTTTGTCGGCGGCGGGCGATTGGTCATGGAATATTGGCAAGAGCGCGTAGCGGCGGATAATTTTGGCATGGGATCGCTGGACGAAGAAGAGGAAGCTGCGTCCACGGGTTATCAGCAGACAAGCAAAAAAAGCCGGTCGCAAATGAGCCGTCAGGAGGCCTTGCAGATTTTAGGCTTGCAGGACCCGGCGGGCGCCGAGGAGATTGAAGAGGCGTGGAAGCGCCTGATTGCCAAAAGCCATCCCGACAAGGGGGGCAGCGATTGGCTGGCGGCAAAAATAAACGAAGCCCGCGAGCGCCTGCTGTCATAAGAATTATGGCTAATTATTTGAAAATAAGGCGAGAATAAGAACTGCGCCTTTGGGTGATGCAGGTCACAGCCAATGTCCGTGAATGTTTTAAGGTGAATTTGTTATTAACCGAAAAACATATCAATGGGAGAGTTTATTATGGCTAAGCAATCTTTTGGAAATGGTTCCCTGTTCGCCCATGTGTCCGAGCGCCGGATGGAAAAATCAGGTCAGGGCATGAATTTTCTTCTGGGTGCCATGTTTGTGCTGACCCTGACTGCCATTCCTGTATATTTCTATTTTGCTTGAGGCCAGAACCTTAAACGCTCCGGGCTTTTAAGCGACATCCACAAGATGCGCTGCTTCGGGTAAGTCCTCACCAAAGGCACGCTGGTAAAATTCGGCAATGGTTGGTCGCTCCAGCTCATCGCATTTGTTTAAGAACGTCACGCGGAAGGCATAACCGATATCTTTGAATATTTCCGCATTTTGCGCCCATGTAATAACCGTGCGCGGTGACATTACGGTAGAAATATCACCATTCATAAAGCCATTACGGGTCATATCGGCAACCCGCACCATCAGGCCGATAGTTTTGCGCCCTTCGTCATTGTCATAAGAGGGCAGTTTGGCAAGAACAATCGCTGATTCTTCTTCGTGGGAGAGATAGTTCAAGGTCGTGACAATGGACCAACGGTCCATCTGCCCCTGATTGATTTGCTGGGTGCCATGATAAAGCCCGGTCGTGTCCCCCAAACCAATCGTATTGGTGGTGGCAAAAAGCCGGAACCATGGATTAGGGGTCAAAACCTTGTTCTGGTCGAGCAGGGTCAGGCGTCCTTCTGATTCGAGCACCCGCTGAATGACAAACATCACATCCGGACGTCCCGCGTCATATTCGTCAAACACCAAAGCCACAGGGCGCTGAAACGCCCAAGGCAACATGCCTTCCTTGAAGGCTGTTATTTGCTTGCCATCCTCAACAATAATCGCATCCTTGCCGATGAGATCAATGCGGCTCACATGGCTGTCGAGATTAACCCGGATACAAGGCCAGTTGAGGCGCGCCGCTATCTGCTCAATATGGGTCGATTTGCCCGTGCCATGATAGCCCTGCACCATCACCCGGCGGTTATGGGCAAAGCCGGCCAAGATCGCCATGGTGGTGTGGGGGTCAAAACGATAGGATTGATCCACCACCGGCACATAATCATTGGGCTCGGAAAAAGCGGGTATCTCCATATCGACCGGAATGCCAAAAGCAGCCTTGGCCGAGACGGTTTTGTCAGGACTGTCAGGAAATTTGGCATCGGTGGACATGGAAAGGGAGGTCATGAAGGCGCTTTCTTTCTGTTCTGGTTTAGCAGAAACCGGCTTTTTTCAAAATCTGGTGGGCTTTGATGACAGCCTGTAATTGCTCTTCGGCTCCGCGATCGCCGGCATTGGAATCCGGGTGAAAGCGTTTGACCAGCTCCGCATAGCGTTTGCGCAAATCCGCGCTTGAGGCATCATTGGGCAGGTTAAAGGTCTTGAACGCGCTGACCTGCAATTTGGTCAGCTTGCGCCCGGCCCGATAGGCTCCTTCCTGAGCCGCTGTGGCGCCGGGCATTTGGGTAAAAATACCGACCTGATCGTCAATTTCCGCGCCGTCGCCAAGGGAGGCTCTGGCAGCGGCAGCGGCGCGGGCGTTTTTGGCCATGGTCCAGGTCGGGCGGTCCCCATAACGGGCGCGCTCCAGCTCGGCCTGTAATTCCTTTTCCGATTTGCCATCAAAATAATTCCACGCTTTATTGTGGGCGCGGGCATGGACCGGGCAAAACCAGAAATATTCATTCAACCGGTGCGGCGATTTGGGCGCGCGCACTTCTGCAGGATTGTCGCACTCCTCATGGTCGCAGGTGCGCACTTCCTTTTTCTTCCACGGTTTTTTGGCGGTTTTCGAGCCCTTGGTGACACTGGCGCGAATATCAAAGCCAAAACGCGGTTTATAAGAATTATCTTTGCTCATAATGCTAATATGGGCCTTATTTCGGCAATGCACAATTCTTGACTTTTGTCCCGGGTTTGGGCTTTATCACAGGTTTTGCCTTAAAATTTAATTTGGCGCGTAACGGGACTGCCATTTAATGACTTCTATCGCTTTAATCATGCAGGAAAAGTTAAAAAATGCGTTCAATCCGGTATTGCTGGAAGTGATTGATCGCTCGCATCTCCATGAGGGACATGCGGGATGGCGTGAAGAGGGCGAGAGCCATTTTCATCTGAGAATAAAGGCGGCGTATTTTACCGGAAAATCCCGTCTGGAGCGTCAGCGCATGGTCAATGAGGTCTTGCGCGAAGAACTGGCCGAAAAAGTCCATGCCTTGTCGATGGAAATAGACGGGACTTGAATTTGCTGCCGGATAGCACAAAGGAAAATACAGAAATATGCCCTATAAACCTGTATTGCTGAAATCATGTCTGACCTTGATATTGGTGCTTTTTACGGCGGGCTGCTCGGCGCAGACCCAATCGGAATCGTCCAATGATGTCCAGTCGGAGGCGGAAACAGAATCATCTTCTGAGGCCTCAACCAAGCTTAAACTGACCCTTGTAGCGGAAGATTTTGAAAGCCCGCTCTTTCTTACCGCCGCCCCGCAAGATGATCGCTTATTTGTGGTGCAGCAAAAT
>JALSJA010000129.1 GCA_026989615.1 Parvularculaceae bacterium
GCTTTTGCGCTACCAATCGGAAGGGTTTGAACCCATTCGCAAAAAATGGCTGGAACAGGCCCATGGCCTTGGAGAAATGGCGAGCATCGCGACCCCGTCGCGCACCCTGAAAGGGCGGATTAAAGGATTGGGCCCACAGGGCGAATTGCGCCTTGACAGTGATGGGGGCGAGATACTGGTTACCGCTGGAGAGGTTTTTTTCGGCGAAGACGGTAGCTGACCGCTCGTTTCCCTTTGCCGCGAAAAGCGCTTATAGTCCGGGAGGTTTTACTGGGGTCGAAAAAGGATTGCCCATGCTGATAGCCATTGATGTCGGAAACACCAATACGGTCTTTGCTCTGTTTGCCGGAGATGAACAAAAAGGACAATGGCGGGCGGAAACCCGTATTGGCCGCACCGCCGATGAATATGCGGTCTGGCTGCATCAGCTCATGGCCATGGCGGGGCTTGATATGGCCGATATTTCGGCCTGTGTGTGTTCGACTGTGGTGCCGCAATCGACCTTTCATTTGCGCAATCTCGCAAGACGGCATTTCAAGACCGAGCCGGTGATTGTCGATTCGTCGAGCGTTCCGGGTGTTCCGGTGCGTATTCCAAAACCTGCCGAAGTTGGCGCGGACCGGCTTGTTAATGCGGTTGGCGCCCATATTCGCTATGGGGGGCCGTTGATTATCGTTGATAGCGGCACGGCGACGACTTTTGATGTGATTGGCGCCGATGGCGGCTTTGAAGGTGGCATTATTGCCCCCGGTATCAATCTTTCCATGCAGGCTTTGCATGATGCCGCAGCGCGCCTGCCGCGCATCGCGATTGAGCGCCCGGCGAAAGTAGTGGGGCAGGATACGGTCGGCGCTATGCAATCGGGGGTGTTTTGGGGCTATATTGGCTTGATTGAAGGGCTGATAAAGCGCATCAAGGCAGAAATGGATGATCAGCCAAAGATCGTCGCTACCGGTGGTATCGCGTCTTTGTTTGAGGGGGCAACCGAGGCCATCGATCATTTTGACCCGGACCTCACCATTCGCGGCCTGACGGAGATTTATCGCCGGGTAAAGGCTGCTTCTTGAAGAACAATAAAAAGAAAGTGCTGTCAGAGTGGCTCGCGGCTCAAAGGCAGTAGACAAAATTTATGCGTAAAAATTCACAGCTTGTGTTTTTGCCATTAGGGGGCAGTGGCGAAATCGGCATGAATATGAATCTGTTTGGCCTTGGCCCCGACCATGACCGCAAATGGGTGATGGTTGATTGCGGGGTCACTTTTGGCGATGCCCGCACTCCGGGGGTCGATCTGATTTGCCCGGATCCGGCCTATATTGTCGATGAAGCGGTGGCGCAGGGCGGGTTATTGGCGCTATTGCTGACCCATGCCCATGAAGACCATATCGGCGCGGTCGCCCATTTATGGCCAAGGCTGCAATGTCCAATTTATGCAACTGCCTTTACCGGTGAGCTGGTGCGGCGCAAATTTGCCGAAAAAGGGATATTAAACCCGCCTCTTAAAATTATTGAAATGGGTGCACGGTTCAGCCTTGGTGATTTCGATTTTGAATATGTCACGCTCACCCATTCCATCCCTGAACCCAATGGTATCATCATTCGCACCGAACACGGGATCGTCCTGCATACAGGGGATTGGAAGATCGATATTGACCCTTCGCTCGGGCCATTGACCGACAGCAAGACCCTGACCGAAATCGGTAATGAGGGGGTGCTGGCAATGATTTGCGACAGTACCAATGTTTTGACCCCCGGCGTTTCCGGTTCGGAAATGCGGGTGCAGAAGCGCTTGATGGAGCTGATTGCCGCCGAAACCGGCAAGGTGGCGGTAACGACCTTTGCCTCCAATGTTGGCCGTCTCGTCAGTGTCTGTCTGGCTGCAGCCCAAAATGACCGTGCCGTTTGCCTGATTGGCCGCTCCATGTTGCGGATGATGGATGTGGCAGAACAAACCGGTTTATTGCCGGACCATATTAGCTTTGTTGAGATGAAAGAGGCGGGATTTTTACCGGATGATAAAATTCTCTATCTGTGTACCGGATCCCAAGGCGAGCCGCGCGCGGCGCTGGCCCGCATTGCCCGCGATGATCATCCGGCCGTCGTGCTGGGCGAGGGGGACACGGTTATATTTTCCTCCAAAATCATTCCCGGCAATGATCGCGTGATTTTTGATTTGCAAAATACGCTGGTTGATCTCGGCGTTAAGGTCATCACCGAAAAGGATGAATTTGTTCATGTTTCCGGTCACCCTTGTCGTGATGAATTAAAACAAATGTATCAATGGGTGCGGCCCAAATATGCGGTGCCGGTGCATGGCGAAGCGCGCCATTTGCAGGAGCATGCCAAGCTGGCGCTGGAATTGGGGGTGGAAGAAAGCCTGTCGATCCGCAATGGCGATATGGTGCGTCTCGCGCCCGGGCCTTTGGAAGTGATAGATCAGGTTCCGGCCGGACGGCTCTATATTGATGGGCTTATTCACCTGCCGGAAGGCACGGGTGTCATGCGCGAGCGGAAAAGACTGGCCGAGGGGGGCTTTTTAGCCATTGCTGTGGCGATTGACCGCAAGGGGCGCATTCCGGCCATGCCGGATATTATTGCTTCGGGCATGCCGCTGAGCGATAATGAAGGGGAAGATTTGCAGGAAATTGTCGAAGAAGCCGTGGATGCGGCGCTTGATCGCATGTCAAGGCAGCAGGCCCTGGATGATGATAATGTGGTAAGAACATTGCGTCGGTCTGTGCGGGCCGCACTTGATCCCGTCTGGGGCAAGCGCACAGATATCGCCATACTTATTAACAGGATTTAGACTTATGAATATTACCGGCGCCATGGTTATTTTCACCATCATCTGGTGGGTGACTTTCTTTGCGGTTCTGCCTTGGGGCGTTCGCAGCCAATGGGAAGATGAAGGGGAAATGCCCAAAGGCACAGATCCTGGCGCGCCGGTTGAGCCTCAATTAAAGAAAAAGGCGCTGCGCACCACATGGATAACAGCCATATTATTCGTGATTGTGGTTGCTATCATCCAGAGCGGCATCATCAATTTGCGCCAATAAGGGGATGTAACGGCTTGTTTTAACAACCGTTTCACCCTATCCATGAGGCTCATCAAACTTAAAGGTTTTTTCGCTTTACGAAACTAGAGCGTTTCCAGGATAAGTGGATACCGGTTATCCGTCCGGAAACGCGTCAAAACAAAAACTTAGAGCCCGGTTTTGATTGGTATCAAAACCGAGAAGGCTCTATCGTGAAATTCGTCAACTTTACGCTGACAAGGGAGGTCGGTCATGGCGCAATCAGCACCCGAAGATAATCTC
>JALSJA010000130.1 GCA_026989615.1 Parvularculaceae bacterium
CATCCGTGCCCGGGATGGCAAGGCCCCCCGCTCTACCGGCTATGAAAATGCCATAATGAGCGCCACTCTCATTGCCTTGGCCGCCCTTGGCCGTGAAGAAAGTCGCGGCGCTCACCAGCGCGAGGATTTTCCCGATCAACGCCCCGCCCTTCATCGGCTTTTTCATTTCGACCCCCATCAAGGCATTATTGCCACCACCCGCCCGATTGCCAATAAAGCAAAAGAGGATGTTGCCTGATGCAATTTCCCCTGCCTCAGCCCTTTATTGACAAACAGGTGGCCGCCGCTCTTGCCGAAGATTTGGGTGACGCCGGCGATATAACCAGCCTTGCCTGTATTCCCGCCACAACAAAAACCACCGCCCGATTATGCGCCCGCAAACAAGGCGTTCTCAGCGGCAGCGCATTTGCCATTTCTGCCTTTTTGCAAATGGATCCGAATATAAGCATCACCCAAAAACTGCTTGATGGCACAAAGGTCAATCCCGGCGATATTATTCTGGAAATTTCCGGCCCCGCCCGCGCCATTCTCTCCGCCGAGCGGGTCGCTCTTAATTTTGCGGGCCATATGTCCGGCATAGCCAGTGCCACACGCCGCTTTGTCGACGCGGTCCGCGACACAAAAACCAAAATCACCTGTACCAGAAAAACCCTGCCCGGCTTGCGCGCCATTCAAAAATATGCGGTGCGTTGTGGCGGCGGGTTCAATCATCGCTTCGGACTTTATGATGCGGCGATGATCAAAGACAATCACATCGCCGCTGCGGGGGATATGATCAGCGCCCTGGCAAAAACCCGCGCGGCCCATGGAGCGATGGTCAAGGTCGAGATTGAAGTCGACCAGCTCGCGCAATTAGAAATCTTGCTCAACGAAAAAAACCACCGCCCGGATGTGGTCCTGCTCGACAATATGTCGCTGGAGGATTTGCGCCGCGCTGTTGGTTTGAACGCTGGGGCTTTCATTCTTGAAGCTTCGGGCAATGTCACCCTCGAAACCGTGGCCGCCATTGCCAAGACCGGCGTCGATATAATCTCGTCGGGATGGCTCACCCATTCCGCGCCCAATCTCGATCTCGGTCTCGATTTTTAAAATACGAAAACCAGAAAAGAACATTCCCGTGAAATGGCTGGGCAAATATTCGCGCCAGAGCACTTCCCGAATAGGCTCTATTGTGCGGCGGCGGAAACCCGCCGGTCCGGGAAGCGATAAAACTGATGGGTGCCGATTTGCGCGGTCGGGGTCAGATTTGGCGCCCAATAGGGTGAGACATAATCCGCATGATAATGGGTGGCATTGCGACTGACCGGCACCCGCACACCCGCCAGTACAGCACTGGCCAGCGCATCTGATTTCTCCCAGACAATGGCATTGCGTGGCTTATCGAGGGAGCCATCACAGGTAAAAGAAAACTGGCACCCGGTCACGCGTTCTGAACCCTGATAGACCACACCACAAATACTGTCAGGATATATTGGGCTGGTAACCCGGTTCAACACCACATCGGCCACCGCCATCTGACCGATAATCGGCTCGTTGCGCGATTCATAATAGATGGCTTCTGCCAGACATCTTTTTTCATCCGCAGTGATTTCAGCGATTTTCAAAGTGGTTAAATCAAATTTGATACGGTCAGCCATATTTGTTGATGCGCTTGGTACGGTTTTTCGACTGCTTAAAACCGGGGTTGGAATTTTGCCCCATGTTTCATCAGCCTGCGTTTCGCCTTCAACAAAAGACCGATATTCCGCCACCAGACGATCAAGCTCGGCGGTTTGTTGCAGCAATATTGTTTCTTGGCGTTCTGCCTGTGCTTGCAGATTGGCAAAAATGACCACAGCCCCAAGGCTCAAGGTCACCCCGGCAGCAGCGATCCATTTGCGCAAACCCCAATTGAGTTGCGGTGGCTCCTGATATGTTGCATTGCTTGGCAAAGCTTCCATCTTCCTTTTTTCTGCCCTTGCGAGATCAAATATTTGAACTCCCAAAAGCACTTCCCGTATCAAAATGGCACATCCGCCATCACGGCAGACAACCTATAGGTATGATCCCGTGCAAGAATCATTCCTCATCTCAAAAATACGCGAAGAGATTGCTCCCAACGCCCCACTCAACAATACCGAACCCTTTACGCTCCTCGAGGATTACACCCGAGGCCCAAACGCGCCTTCCAGGGCCGCATCGCGGACTTATGCCGAGATAAACCATCAATGGCAACCAGTTTGGGTGAGTCTTACCAAGATGTATATCGATCCCGCATCTATGGTTAATATCGTTCTATTACAAGTGGTTACGGTAATTTCACCCATCAGGGCCAATGCCCGACTGTCTCCTTTTGGCAACGGTTTTGGCAGAAACCTCGCATCTGCAGCATGGCCGCGGCAGAAAGCTGTAAATTTGACCTGGATCGCTGCGAATCATTGCGGATTTGCTGTATGGCGACCCTATGAAAATAATCATTCACGGGGCCGGTTCCATTGGCTGTTTCATTGGCGGATGCTTGGCGGTCGCAAAAAATCCGGCCGCTCAAAATTCCAAACAACACAGCCTCGCCCTGCTGGGGCGAGCGCCCTTGGCGGCAACCTTGAACAAGACCGGCATGGTGCTCAGCGACCATAGCGGCTGGCAACAGCCTATCGGCCCCGACCAGTTCAAAGCCGGCGCCGATCCGCAGGGTCTTGCTACGGCTGACCTTATTATCCTCTGTGTAAAGAGCACCTCTCTTGCCAAAGCTGCCGATGAGCTGCGACGCCATGCCAAGGCGAATACGCCAATCATCGCTTTGCAAAACGGCATCTCCCCGGCCAAATATCTGCAAGACCGTCTGCCCAATCACACAATCTTACGCGGTGTTGTGACCTATAATATTGCCAGACTGGATGGCGGGGATAAATCCACCCCCCATTGGCACAAAGGCAGCGGCGGCGATATTCTGGTCGAACGCCACAGCATCACCGAACAACTCGCTACTATAACCAAAGGCCATGCGGGAGCGTGGCGGGGCGCCGATAATTTTGAAACCATTGCATGGGGTAAATTATTGTTCAATCTGAACAATCCCATCAACGCCCTTTCGGGCCTCACCCTGAAACAGCAATTAAGCCAGCGGGATTATCGCCTCGTGCTCGCAGCAGCCATTGACGAAACACTGGATCTGCTCAGCAAAAAAGCTATCACCCCGGCCAAAATTGGCGCCATGGGACCAAAGGGCCTACGCTTCATGCTCGGCCTGCCGGATTTTATCTTTAACAATATTGCCATGCGCCTGCAAAAAGTGGACGCCAAAGCCCGCTCTTC
>JALSJA010000131.1 GCA_026989615.1 Parvularculaceae bacterium
AAAAGAATGAATATTTCTCACCAGTTGAAATATATTGCAAGCAACACAACAAACAGTTTTTGCAGGCATTCTAATGAGATTGCATGTAACAATTTTTTAGGCGAGCTTCAAAAGGCACCTTTGGGATTTCAGGTGGTTCCATATTTGGAATACAATGGTTCGGATTCTTTTGTGTATTCTGATGTTGTGCTACCTATTTGGGCGCCAAATGGTTCGTACCCTTACTTAGAATTAAGTGAGTGTATGCAGGGGCCTGTGGAGATTGAGGCAAATGTTACGGTGCACAACCAGAAAATTTGGTTGGATAATGTTTCTTTGTTGAGGTCTCTATCAACTAAGAAGGATTGCATGCCACTGAATGTTGACTTCGATAAAATAGGTTACCATGAAATGAAAGACATAGTTGGATCCTATTTTCGAGATAACGTTTCTAGTACTTGCAATGATGTTCGGTGTGTTTTGACGGTACCTCCAACAGATCGAACAACTAAGAAAAGAACGTTCTCAGCTGATGTGGAGTAGCAATATGTCCATCGTCAGGGGAGTGTTAGAAATTCTGCGTCATTTCTTTACTATTGTAAGCAGGAGGGGTGGTAATCCCCCCATTTTTAGTGGGGGGTACCGCACCACTTCATTTCCGGCTTGGCGAAGCAAAAATTTTCGGCCCACTGGACCAAAAACAGGAAATGAAGGGCGAGATGGGGGCATAGATCCGGTAAACCAATGCCTCTTGTGATCGCTATGGCTTGTTACGCGACTGCGCCGCCATGCTCTAGCCAATGGGCGCAATCTTCTGATAATTCGCGCTCAACCACCTTTTGATAAAGGGCAAGATCCTCGCTGGACAAAACATCACGCCAATGGCCATTGGTGCCTTTGTTCATGAATGTATTGCCACCCCCCTTCCAGATATCTTTAGCTTCGGGCATGATCTTCTCAAAATTTTTCTTCATGTCTTTAAAGCTGATGCGCTGCAAAATTCCGGGCATATGCGCTTCGTCAATCTCGATACCCAAATGCGCGGCGATGCCCCTTACCTGACCTTCCGGGTCGCTTAACAAATCGGCAAAATGCACAAAATGAATATTGGGCAAGTGGCGATAGTCCCACCAGCTTTGGATATGTTTGAAATGGGACCAATAGGGATAGCCATCTTCTTCCCAATCATACCAGCTTTTGGAAATCCAATCCTGCCAAAAGGCATGAATATTCGCATAATCGGTTGGAAAATCTTTTCCGCTTTCTTTTTTAAAGCGTGAAATCGCCTCTAGGATCATGCCCTGATAATTGGCGTGATGATTCCACATGGACATAAACACATCGCGCCCATCGCGCCCCACCACAATATATTTATTATCTTCAAAATAGGGGGTGGCATTGAGGGGCAGATGGGATTTGATGAAGCGCCGTCCGGTTTGCGTTTCCAGTCCCGCCGCAACATCATCTAACGGTGGCACAGCCATATCCAGCCAAGGGGACATCATGCTGACCGGCATGGGGAAATTGCCATCTTGATAGAGAAGATTGGCGACGATGGTCTGCATCCATGTGGTGCCGGCCTTATAGGATGTGGAGATGATAATATCTCCCGGCCGCTGGTTATATACTTTCCATCTCTTGCTATCGATGACCGGATGATTGTCATAATCGCGTGTTTTGCGTGGCAAAGCGTTGGTTTTCATGTTCTCCTCCTTTTTTATATGTTAGCGGCCTTCCCCCATATTGCCAACCATTCTAAACTCGCTCCATGTGTGGACGGTTTTATCGTGTTGATTTGAGTTGGGAGGATTTTTCTTCTGCCTTTGATCTGTGGCGACCCGAAGGCGTGGACCCGCCGGAGGGGGCTTATAATATTGCGCCTTGGCAATATGCGCCGATCATTCGCCATGCGCCGGAGGGTGAGGATGCGCCCCGTGGGGCTTTGCAGATGGTGCTGGCGTTTTGGGGGCTGGTGCCAAGCTGGTGGAAGAAACCTTTATCGGAAAAGAAGTTTTCGACTTTTAATGCCCGCGTCGAAACGGCGGCCTCGGCGCCAACCTTTCGCGGGGCGTTTCGTCATCATCACTGTCTTGTGCCCGCCAGTGGTTTTTATGAATGGACCGGCGAGAAGGGGCATAAGCAGCCCCATGCGATTTCCTTGCGCAATCGGAAATGGTTTTGTTTTGCCGGGCTATGGGACCGCGCGATGATTGATGGCTCGGAAGTGGACAGTTTTACAATCCTCACCGTGCCGGCCAATGAGATGATGCGCGAGTTGCATAGCCGCATGCCGGTGATCCTGTCGCCGGGCGATTATGGGGCGTGGCTTGACCTTGAAAACAGACGGGCGGATGATTTGCTGAAACCCCTCGACAGCGAGGACATGCAAAGCTGGCCAGTAAGCAAAGCGGTCGGTAATGTGCGCGCGCAAGGGGTGGATTTGATTAAAGAGAGTGGAGTGGGCAAAGAATAATTGCCCAAATTGCAACAATAATGGGGTGTGTCATATTCTTTGTGTGATATATGTTAATAATTGATGGTTTTGCAATGATCAGGAGCTTTCCCATGATGACAGGTTTTATGCCTATACGCCCCGCGCTTTTTCTGGCCGCCAGTGCTTTTTTATTATTGGCTTGCGGCAATGGTGATGATGCCGACACTGCCAAGTCTGTTGCTGGGGCGGGAGAGGCCGCGCCGCAAAGCGCGCAGGACATTGCCGGGATTGCGTATAAAATTGCGCCTACCGGTCGTTATGTGCTCGATAAAAATCATGGTTACATCACCTTTAGCTATTCCCATAAGGGCTATTCCAATCCGTTTTTGCGCTGGCGGAACTGGGATGCGGTGTTGGACTGGAATGGGGAAGATCCGACGCAATCTTCCGTTTCGGTAAGGATTCAGGCGGCGGATATTGATAGCGGGGTTGATGCTTTTGATGCGCATTTGACAAGCGCTGATATGTTCGAGGCCGAGGCTTTTCCGGAAATCACTTTTGTCAGCACACAGATTACCAAAAATGACGACCGGACGGGGGTCGTCACTGGCGATCTGACCATGAAGGGGCAAACCCATCCGGTGTCTTTGGATGTTGTTTTCAACAAGGCCGGCGAGGGGCGTGAGCCGGGAACTTATATTATCGGTTTTTCCGGGCGCACGAAGATTTTGCGGTCGCAATGGGGGATTGGCTATGCGGTTCCCTTTGTCGGCGATGAGGTGGATATTATTGTCGAGGTCGAGTTTCATAGCGCGCCGTGACGGATTTACCGTTCTTGATAATAGGGTGCAACAGGGCCATGATTGTCGCGCTTTCA
>JALSJA010000132.1 GCA_026989615.1 Parvularculaceae bacterium
ATATGATGAAGCCGGGCCTTACCGGCTGGGCGCAGGTTAATTATCCCTATGGGGCTTCGGTGGAGGACGCGCGCGAGAAGCTGAAATATGATTTGTATTATGTAAAAAACTTCTCCCTGATATTGGATATGTTCATCATCATCAAAACGGTGAAGGTAGCAATTTTGGGGCTCGGGGCTCGATAGAGCCTTTTTTCGTTTTGATGGAATCAAAGCCGGGCTCTAAGTCTTTGTTTTTGAGCACTTCTTATCCGAAAACCGGTTCCCACTTTTCGGGAAGTGCTCTAGTTCTGGTGACAACCGCATGGCCCGTCCAATTATGCATATTGGCAATAGATTAAATTTACTCTTTGTTAAGTGTTTAAAGCGGCAAAGGGTTAACAAGATCGCCTTGATCTGTTTATCTTAACGCCATGTAAAGATGTGGGCTGTTAGCTGCTAGCTGTCCCAAACTGCGACATATTTGTCTTTTGTCTGGCGCTGTCAGGCAGACAATTTTGACGAGACCGCCAGTTCGGGGATGATGGCGATTATTTTTAAATAACCATCGGAATTCAAATGGTTTTTGCGCGAATTTTGCAAAGACCATCATAATAAGCCCCCGAATGGTTTCGGGAATGAAGAGGGACCTGTCTGCTATGACCGGAATGACCTATATTGGGACACGAAATGCTGAAATGAGCAAGATTATTCTATTAACGCTTTTTGCTGCCTCTGCACTGATGCTTTCGGCATGTGAAAGTGTTGGCAAGGTTGAGAGCTCGCCTTCGGAGCAAATTGCAGCGGGTGCTGTTACCGAAGAAGCGCCGAGTGAAATTGTGCCGGATTATCTCATCGGACCGCTCGATCAATTACAGATTTTTGTCTGGCGCGCCCCGGAGCTTTCCACCAATGTCACCGTGCGCCCCGATGGCCGGATTTCAACGCCTCTGGTGGAAGATATGATGGCGGCGGATAAAACGCCGACCGAATTGTCCAAGGATATTGAAACGGTTCTGGCCTCTTATGTGAAAAACCCGGAAGTGACGGTTATCGTCAATCAGTTTTCCTCGACATTCGAGCAGCAGGTACGGGTTTTGGGCGAGGCGCAAAAGCCAATCGCGCTGCCTTATCAAAATGGCATGACGGTTCTGGATGTGATGGTGGCCGTTGGCGGCCTCACAGAATTTGCTGCCGGCAATAAAGCCATTCTTTATCGCGGCAAGGGCGAGAACAAAAAAGCCTATCGCCTGCGCCTTGATGATCTGATGCGCAAAGCCGATGTCGATGCCAATGTGCCGGTATTGCCGGGTGATGTCATCTTGATCCCCGAGAGCTTCTGGTAGGAAGCGCCCGTGACGGGGTGATGTTTTTGAGGAAAAAGAGAGAGTAATTTGTGCAGCTAGCTGATTTACCAAGTCCCATCATCAAATATATTATCGGCCTGTGGCGTCGCCGCTGGCTGATTTTGATGTTGGGTTGGGGGTTGGCCTTGCTCGGCTGGACGGTGCTTCGTCTGGTGCCTGATGTTTATGAATCCCGTGCCCAGCTTTATTTCAACACCTCGACCGTATCGTCGGAAGCGGCCATCAATGTCGCAACAACGCCGGATTATGATCGGCGGATAGCGGCATTGCAATTACAATTATTATCACGGGAAAATCTGGAAAAAGTTATCAGCGATACCGGCCTGAACGAGGATATTTCTTCCGATGCGGAACTGGAAAAAACCATTCAGCATTTGCAGGAAAATGTAAAAGTGCTGAGCCCGGAGCTTTCCTTTTTCAATATTTCCTATGCGGATAAAGATCCGGTGATTGCGCAAAAAATTGTCGATTCACTGGTCAATCGTTTTATCGAGCAGGATCTGGCCTCCTTGCAATTGGATAATGCCTCGGGCCTTGCCAATTATGGGGCTTTGATTGAGGAAAAGCGCGCACAGATCGAGGCGAAAAATCAGGAAATTGCCGAGTTCCAGCGCGCCAATGCGGATGTGCTGGCCAGTGCCAGTCGCAATCAGCGGGTCTTGGAACAAAAAGAACAAAATCTTTCAAGCCTGCAATTCGAACTGGCGTCGGCGCGCCAGCAACGCACGACCCTGATCAACCAGCTTGGCACAACCCCGCGCTATTCTTCGGGCACAGAACTGGACACCTTAAAACTTGAGCTGGCGCAATTGCGTAGTGTTTATAAGGAAAACCATCCCGATATTCAGCGTCTCATGGCGCGTATCAATGAGCTGGAAAATAGCGGCTCTGCCCTGCCGGAAAACCCGGCCTATGAACGCTTGCAGCTTTCCTTGCAGTCAACGGAAGGGAATATTCGCGCTTTGCAAAACCGTATCGCGCAATTGCGGAGCGAAATAGCCAAATTGTCTCTGGAAGTAACATTGGTGCCCGAAGTGCAGGCGCAGATGGAAAATATTCTTCTTGGCAAGGATCAGTTGGAAAAAGAATATCAGGCACTTCTGGGGCAGCGTAACAAGTTGAACAATTCATCGCGCCTTGGGGAATTGGGCGGGGCGGTCAAATATGAGATTTATGAAAGCCCGAAAGTAGCGGCCCTGCCGGCTTCGCCGCCGCGTGCGTTGTTGACTTTGGGCATTATGATATTGGGTCTCGGGGCTGCCGCCGGATTGGCGTTTTTGCTGGCGCAGCTCGACAATAGTTACACACAGGCCGAAGAACTGGAAGATGCCTTTGGCCTTCCGGTGCTGGGGCAAATTTCGCCTTCCGAAACCAAAGCGACACGCAGCCGATTACTGGCTGAACGTTTGGGGCTTTTGGCTTCCCTCGGCTTGTTGGTGATGCTCACCGGCATGATGTTTTTGGTACTACAACATTCCCCCATGGCAAAAAAACTGGGACCGGCCACGGATATTCTGGAAAAAATAATTGTGCCACCCCCGCCAGAGGCATTGAGAGCGGAGGCGGGATTATGAGCATTATAGAAAATGCAGCCAATGCAGGCGGGGGCAATCGTCGCCGATCCATGGATCGCTTGCGTGCGCGCCAGCAATCGCCCAATCGCCAGCCATCTGCGCCCATGGGCCCGCCCAAAAGAACCAGAAAGGATAGTGGCTCTTTTCTCGGTGAGGCGGTGTCCGGAGAGTTCACCCTTGATGAAGATTTGATGGCCGAGCAGGGTTTTTACACACCGAGCCACAAGCCCAAAAGACTGGCGCTGGAATTGCGGGCGATAAAACGCCGCCTGATGCGCCGCCTTGATTTTTCGCGCCACGGCACCACAAGACTGGCTGCAGGCGAGCGCCAGCACAATACGGTTTTGCTG
>JALSJA010000133.1 GCA_026989615.1 Parvularculaceae bacterium
TTTCAGCACTCCGCCCTGCCGGGTTTTGAACGGCTTGCCATCCTTGCCATTCATAGTGCCAAAGCCGATATGCTCAAGCTGTTGTTTTTCAAATATCCCCGCCAAGGCTGCGGCGCGAAAAACCTGCTCAAAATGCTGGTTCTGGCGCTGGTCGACCACATAAAGCACCCGATCGGGATCAATGGCCTGTTTACGGTCCATCAGGGTCGCAAGATCGGTCGAGCCATAAAGAACCGCGCCATCACGGGTGAACATGATCAGCGGAGGAATTTCCTTTTTATCGCCCTCACGGGCCACCGGCACCACCAGCGCACCCTCGCTTTTGATCAGGAGCCCGCGCTGTTCCAGCAAATGCGCCAATTTGCCAATGAAGGGATCGGCATCTGATTCGCCCTTCCACAAATCGAAGGTAACACCCAAATCGCGATATTCCCGCTCCAGACCGATGCGGGAGACCCGGACAAAATGTTGCCATAGGGCGCGATAGCCCGGCCGCCCGGCTTGTAATTCTGCGGTGGCCTTGCGTGCCGCCTCTTTGCGCGCCTCATCAAGCTTGCTGGCTTCTGCCGCAATCGGATAGAGGCGCGCCAGATCTTCCAATGTCACCGGGGATTGCTTGGGGTAAGGACCGGTAAAACCCTCGTCAAAATAGGGCAGATCCGGCGCTTCAATCTCGAGCTGGGTAATCAACTGGCCCATTTGCAGACCCCAATCCCCAAGATGAATATCCCCCCAGACCTCGTGGCCGGCCTCGCGCATCAGGCGTTTCAGGCTTTCGCCAATGATCGCCGAGCGCAAATGCCCCACATGCAAGGGCTTGGCGACATTCGGGCCGCCATAATCAATAATGATTTTCTCGGAGTCTGGTGCCTGCCACACCCCATATCGACCATTGGCGCCTAGATCTTGCGTGCGTTCGGCAAGAAAATCATCCCGCAAAGCCAGATTCAAAAACCCCGGACCGGCAATGGAGACAGTATCAAAAATATCATCATCGGCCAGCGCGGCGGCAATCTTTTCAGCAATTTCCCGAGGGTTTTTCTTTGCCTGTCTGGCCGCTGCAAGCGCCCCATTGCATTGGAATTGCGCCAGATCCGGGCGATCGGAAACCCGCACCACACCAAGCGATGGGTCCAGCCCTTCAGCCGCAAAAGCCTTGCCAACCCGTGCGGTCAGAAAATCGGTCAGGGTTTCCATGATGCTAGCTATTACCTTAAAATTTCGACAAAAGATGGGCCCCCGATGGCTGGGGAGCTTTTTTCAAAATCGCTGATACACAAAATGATCCGGCGATTAAAGGTCTGGAAAGCGCAGAGATTTACCTGATCGGTTGTAAATCACTTCATCGCGGGAAAGAGAAAATCCAATGATGATTTCAAAATTCACACCGGAAATATTTTCGTCTTTTCGCGGGATAAGAATTTTCTGCACATTGTCCGATAGCTGAACGGTCGTCTTATTGCCCTTGAATTTAACCGGAAGGACAAATTCTTCCTTGGCAATCAGGTCGCGATTGGTTCTGGTTACCGCAATGAAATATTTCATCTGGGTCTGATGACTATCGGCCATGGGGCCGCGACCAAAGGCGAAATCTACCGTCACTTCCGCTTCAATCGGATTATCGTCATAATAGCGACATGTTGTTGAAATACCGAGGATCTCACCGGTCCAGGCAACATTTTCAAGGGTTTTCTCGCCATTGAATTTAATCACCCGGGATGCTTCCGGCAGGACCAGCACATTCGGACAGGGGGCCGGATTTCGCTCCTGTGCCTTGCTGTCAAAAGCCTTGGGCACGGAAGAACAGCCGGCA
Organism: Parvularculaceae bacterium; assembly: GCA_026989615.1. Taxonomy (GTDB): domain Bacteria; phylum Pseudomonadota; class Alphaproteobacteria; order Caulobacterales; family Parvularculaceae; genus S012-90. The sequence goes on from JALSJA010000133.1 coordinate 1,814, forward strand.
ACCACCAGCGCCAATAAAGGGGCCAGCCATAAGCCAAGCTTTGGAACAAATGCGGATATGGTCATTTTTGCACCCATCTGGTAATTCCCGTCAGACGTTTTTCGGCCCCTCTCCTAACCCCTTATCAACGCGGGCGCAATGCTGTAGAGCTCAGGCCCCGGTAATTTTGTGGTAATTTTATTGAAGATTTACAGGAACTTCATCTATGGACCCTGCTGATTCCAAGCCCGCCCTCAAGGTTTTGCTGGCAGCGCCGCGTGGATTTTGCGCCGGGGTCGATCGAGCCATTGAAATAGTCGAGCGCAGCCTCGCCCGATATGGCGCGCCGGTCTATGTCCGCCATGAAATTGTTCATAATGATCATGTCGTTGGCCGCCTGCGCGAAAAGGGGGCTGTGTTCATTGACGAGCTGGAAGAAGCGCCCATGGACCGGCCGGTCATCTTCTCGGCCCATGGGGTGCCCAAATCCGTACCCGAAGAGGCAGAACGTCGCCGGCTTACTTATATTGACGCCACCTGTCCGCTGGTCTCCAAAGTCCATGTGGAGACCGAGCGCCATTACCGCGCCGGGCTGGAAATCGTCCTTATCGGCCATCAGGGCCATCCGGAAGTTATTGGCACTATGGGGCAACTTCCCGAAGGGGCGGTCAAGCTGATTGAAACCGAGCAGGACGCGGAAAATTTTATCCCGCAGGACCCCAATCGCCTTGCCTATGCCACCCAGACGACTTTGTCGGTGGAGGACACTGCAAATATTGTCAGCATATTGCAACGCCGCTTCCCGAATATTGTCACCCCCCATAAGGAGGATATTTGCTACGCCACCACCAATCGACAGCAGGCGGTCAGAACCATTGCCAGTCGCTCTGATGTTCTGTTTGTGGTCGGCTCGCAAACCTCCTCCAATTCCAAGCGGCTGGTCGAGGTCGGCGAGCGTTATGGCTGCAAGTTTTCGCAACTGATTGATGATGCACAGGCGATTGATTGGGATGCCTTGCGCCAGCATGATGTGCATATTCTGGGGCTGACTGCCGGGGCCTCTGCCCCCGAACCTCTGGTACAAGGGGTGATAGAGGCCCTGCGCTCCTATTATGACGTTATCGTGGAAGAGGTGGAAACCGCCCGCGAGGATATTATTTTCAAAATTCCAAAAGCACTGGCGGACTAGTTCCTGATGGCCGTTTACACAAAAATCTCGCTTCAGGAATTGCGGCAATTTCTCAACCAGTTCTCCCTCGGCAATATCATAAAGTTTGAGCCCATCATCGCAGGCATCGAAAACAGCAATTATTTTTTACACACCCAAAAAGGTCGCTTTGTCCTGACCTTGTTTGAAGCGCGGACACGAAAAGAGGATCTGCCATTTTTTCTGGCCCTGATGGCGCATTTGCGAAATAACGGCCTGCCCATAGCCGAAGTCATGAAAGACAACAGCAATAAAACCATATTCGACCTAAAGGGCCGCCCTGCTATCCTTGTCAGTTTTCTGGACGGCGCGCCCCATGATCCACCCTCCCCCCAAGATTGCTACAAAATCGGACAGGCCATGGCGCGCATGCATTTGGCCGTTCACGATTTTCCGCAAAATCGCAAAAACGATCTTTCTCTTTCGGGCTGGCGCAGATTGGCGCAGCAATGCCTGCCGGGGGCTGAGAAATGTGACCCTATTTTGCCCCAACTCATCGCCGGGGAATTGGCCTATCTGTCCGAAAACTGGTCCCGCTTTGAAACACTCCCCCAGGGTATTATTCATGCCGACCTATTTGCCGACAATATTTTGTTTAATGGAAATGAAATTTCCGCTATTATAGATTTCTATTTCGCATGCAGTGATTATTTTGCGTATGATTTGGCAATTAGCATTTGTGCCAATTGCTTTGATCAACACCATGATTTGCAGGGGGCAAAAATGCAAGAAATGATGGAGGGCTATCATTCCGCAAAACCACTATCCCAAGAAGAACAAACAGCCTTGCCATTGCTCATGCGCGGGGCTTGTTTGCGTTTCTTGCTGACACGTCTTTATGACTGGCTGCACCAAAAACCGGGGGCGTTTGTCACCATAAAAAATCCAAATGAATATACAAAAAAAATTCTATCTCTCAGGGAGTATTATGCATGAGTGCCAATAATATAGAAATCCATACCGATGGGGCCTGTTCGGGCAATCCTGGCCCCGGCGGCTGGGGGGCGATTATACGCGAAGGCGAAAATATCCGCGAGCTGAGCGGCGGTGAAAAAGAAACCACCAATAATCGTATGGAAATGATGGCCGCGATTGAAGCGTTGAAGTCATTACCGCCAAAGACAAAAGTAACCCTGTTTACAGATTCAACCTATCTGAAGGACGGATTGACCAAATGGCTTGCAGGCTGGAAGAAAAATGGCTGGAAAACCGCCGCTAAAAAACCTGTTAAAAATCAGGATTTGTGGGAGCAATTGGATGCGGTGGCGCAAGACAGAAATGTCTCGTGGCAATGGGTCAAAGGCCATTCCGGTGACCGCTTTAACGAGCGCGCCGATGAATTGGCGCGCCATGCCGTCCCCGGCTATACCGCCAAAAAGGCCAATGAAATATGTGACGAGATTCAGGATCTATTCACCCGCTACGCAGAAGCCCTGTCTTCTTTCAACAGTGCCGCCGTTGCCAGCTTCTGGTCTTTTCCGGCCCTGTCCGCTTCCGGCGACAGCGCAAAAGTTTTTGCCACCCGCAAAGAGTTTGAAGACGCGCTTGACAAATTGCTGATCTATTACGCCAGCATCCGCACCAATCATTTGCGCGCCAAAGTCGCCTATCAGAAGGTTTTAACCGAACGCACAAAATCCGTACAAGTCGATTATCAAATTTACAATGATGCCGGCAAGGTCATCGCAGATTGGCGCCATGGCTATGTATTGCGTCTGGAGAACGATGGATGGCGCGCCATTACCGCCTTTGCCGATGAAGAAGTCCAGGTGCTGTCAAAATTGCGGGAACTGGCCACCCGCTAGAGCGTTTCCAGGATAAGTGGATACCGGTTATCCGTCCGGCCCTTCGCCTTGGCTCGGGAGCGTCAAAACAAAGACTTAGAGGCCGGTTTTCGGATAAGAAGTGCTCAAGAACAAAGACTTAGGGTCAGGCCCCATAAACCTTACAGCTGGGCCAGCATATAATCTGCGCTAGAAACTTCAAACGCGCCCGGGGCCTCGACATGCAGGGCGGTAACTTTGCCATCCTCAATCACCATTGAGAACCGTTGCGACCGTTGCCCCATGCCAAAAGCGGACGCATCAAAATCCAGCCCCAAAGCTTTGGCAAATTCGCCATTGCCGTCCGCCAGCATCATCACTGTGCCATCGGCACCGGCAGTCTTACCCCAAGCCTCCATGACAAAAGCATCATTGACCGACATGCAGATAATCTGATCAATCCCCTTGGCCCTCAACGCCGCAGCATGCTCAACAAAGCCCGGCAAATGATGGGCTGAACAGGTTGGCGTAAAGGCGCCGGGCAAGGCAAAAAGAGCGGTTTTCTTGCCCGCAAATAACGCGCCCGTCATCACTTCATCCGGCCCTTCTGCCGTTGCGATATGGACTTTAACGTCGGGAATGGCATCGCCTTTGGAAATTGTCATTTTAAGCTGTTCCTCTTAATCGGCCTTTCAGGGCCTTTGGTGATTCGTTTTTGGGCCGCGCCATGCCCTGTCATTTCTGTGGCGGGGCGCTTATCGGCCCTCATATAAGTTAAAACACGCCCCTTACCAAGGGCTGTCGCTGTTTTCACACCCGCATTGCTTGTATTTACCCGCTGACCATCCTATTTTTACCCTGTTATGCCAGAGCCTCCCATCAATCCAGCAGAAAATGAGCGTGATTTTCTCGTCGGGCGCGTCTTGATCGCTATGCCCAGCCTGTCGGAAGGCTGTTTTCAGGAATCCGTGGTTCTTATCTGCTCCCATGATGATGATCATGCATTGGGCCTGATCCTGAACAAAACCATTGGCGATTTGACGTTCCATCAAGTCTTGCAGGAATTGTCCATTGAAACGGCAGAAGGGGCAGAAACGCGCCCGGTCTATTTTGGCGGTCCGGTTGAAACCAAGCGCGGCGCAGTGCTGCATTCTCTTGACTATCGTTCAAGCACTACTTTGGCCCTCACCCCCTCTATTGGCATGACGGCGACCAAGGAAATCATGAATATATTGGCAGAAAATCGCGGTATTCCCCGCAAGGCACTTTTATGCCTCGGCCATGCGGGTTGGTCAGCAGGCCAGCTGGAGCATGAACTGGCCAGCAATGCCTGGCTGGAGGGTAATCTGTCAGACGAACTGCTATTTGACGCGCCCCGCGAAACCCTGTGGCAGGATGCCCTGCAAGAGATTGGTGTTGATCCCTCCATGTTCTCGCAGGAATGGGTCGAGACCCGCGACAAAGACGCGCCTCTCAATTAGGAAATTTTGAACTGGAGCACTTCTGCGAAAAGTGGGTCCTTCGACAAGCTCAGGATGAGGCCGGTTTTCGGATAAGAGATGCTCAAAAACAAAGACTTAGAGCACTTCCCGAAAAGTGGGAACCGGTTTTCGGGTAAGAAGTGCTCAAAAACAAAAACTTAGAGCCCGGTTTTGATTCCATCAAAACGAAAAAAGGCTCTAGCGCAAGTTCACGGCCACCCCGGCTTCGGATTCTGGCTCCTGCCTGTCCGGGCCGCCATCAGGCCCGCCTGCAGGCTCCGCCGCGCCGAAGAAATAGCCCTGACCATAATCGCAACCCAATGATTTCAGCGTCCGCGCCAAAGCTTCTGTCTCGGCCCCTTCGGCAATCACTTTCAATCCCAGACGATGGGCAATATCAATCGCCCCCTGCAAAACAATCGAGGCATCTTTCGATGTGCCCAATTCCTCCAATAAAGCGCGATCGGTTTTCAGCAAATCCACATTCAGCTTGGACAGGCGCGACAGGCTGGAATGACCCGCCCCGAAATCATCAAGGGCAATATGCGCCCCGGCATTTTTCAGAGCTTTGAACACCTGGTTGGCTTTGCCAATATTTTCCATCACATGGCTTTCGGTCAGTTCCACAACCAACGCGCCTTGTGGCAGATTGTGCTTTTTAATCGCCTGTTTGACGATTTTGACAAAATCATTATTGACCAGATCCTGGGCAGAAATATTGATGGTCACAAACTGCCCCTGATCGGGCTGTTCCTTGAGCCATGCCGCCAATTCCGTTGCCGCTTCGTCCACAATCACTCTAGCCACGTCCATACCGAGGCCGGCATCAACCGCATCGCCGATAAAGGCATTGGCCGGAAGCGGCTCACGAATGCCCGGCTTGTGCCAGCGGGCAAGCGCTTCAAAGCCGGCAATCTCGCCATCGCTGACCCGGACAATCGGCTGGAAATGCGCCCGAATCTCTTTGTTATCGAGAGCTGATTTCAGGCTTGCAGCCCGTGCCTTATGATCTTCTTTGGCGGGGGCGACCTGTTTTTTCTGGCGCTTGATCAATTTTGGAGATTTGGATTCCTCGGCAAAGGCCACAAGGCGCGATACCAATCCGTCCTCATCCACAAAACGTCTGCCTTTCAGTTCCAGCTTTGCCCCGTTTTTTAAAGTAACGGAAAAAGAAAAATCACCGGATTTTGGCTCGGGACCACCCAATATTTCATCATCAAAAATCTCGAGATTACGCTCATCGATCAGCGCCCGAAAACCTTCCGGGGTTAATTCCTCGCGGCCAATACCCAAAAGCGCGGCAAAGCCGGCGGCAATCTGATCGCGTCCGGTAACGGCCCAATCCCAGTGATTGTCAGCTTTTACCCCTAAGGCCTTGGCGATATCCGGCACGCTGTCTTCCAGTACCACAGGCGCGGCAGCAGCCGAGCGCCCCCACAGGGCCGATGTCGGTGCACGCAATTCCGGGCTATCGTCAGCTTTTTTCTCCGGCTTATCTTCGCTTTTCTTGTCCTTGCCCACCTTGTCTTTGCCCGTTGAAAGAACAGGCTCGCGCCGGTCCGGCCCCTTATGCTCGAATAAAGGCTCTTTGGTCTGCTCCAGATCGCGGCGCTCCTTATCGGGGGAGGCATCCTTGAAGCGAAATTTCTCACCGGCAGGCTCTTTTCGGGCAATAGCGGGAGCCTCGGCCTGCGCTTCATCAGCGCTAAAGGCCGGGGCCAGATTTGGTGCGCGGAAACTGTCCGTATTTTCCTTCGCCACCTGTGGCGCCAGACCCATCAGGGCTCCGGCCCAAGAGACGATAACCAGACCCAGGCTGAATAATCCCATGGGCAATAGCGCACCACTCCAATGATCAAACCAGCCATTACCCGCTGCCTCCATGCTGACCCCAAGGCGCATGGCAACAAAACCACCGGTAATCATCAGCAATCCGGGAAAAATGATCATAGCGGCACGATCGCCATTGGTCAGGCTAAACAGCGCGATAATCGGCATCAGCAAGCCAATCACAAGAACCGCAAGCAGCACATAATTATCAGACCCCGCCACGCCAAGCATGGCACCGCCCCCCGTTGCCAGAACACTTGCCACCGCCCCGAGAAGGATAGCACCCGCCACAGGATTATCATGCGCCGTTCTGATCGTGGCGGTCAGAAACAAAACCCCGCTGGCTGCAAACAGAGCCAACAGCAAATAAACACCACTGGCCGGAATCGGGCCAATACGCCCCTGCAACAAGGCCAATAAGACGAGACCAATAGCCGAAAAGGAAAGCCCGATCAGTGCCCGGGCGCTGCGTTTGAAAATTGCTGTAAGAAAAAGCCCAACACAGCTTGCACCCAAAAGGCCCAGAATAGCCCCATTGGCCAACATAAATTCCTGCGGAAATGCCAGTGCCGTATCTGCGATAGCCGCGAGGAAATCATCCACTCGCAATTGTGAAATTACCGGATCGAGAACCATATCTACCCCAAAACCCTTTACGCAAACTACCAGCCCTAAAAAGGCTCCCAAAATTGGCCCCTTACCCTGAAAAATATGGACCAGACCGCAGTTTTCCACAGGCGAGACCATTTGTGAATGGCTTAAAATTCAGAACCTCTTACCCCCTCGCCTCGCAAGGGTCGGGCCGTTACGGGCATAGTGCCGGGATTGCAGCAGAAAAACCGATGATTTTTCACAATTTTCGGCTGAAAAACCCCCTCTTAACCCTATTTATTGTCAATTTTTGTGCCCCCCCTTTCATCGCGATGATTTTTCGCGCAAAAGCCATCTGGTGTAACCTATCGATTCTATATTTTTCAAAGAGAGGTATTTGGCATGCTTATCGGTGTCCCCAAGGAGATTAAAACCCGTGAATATCGTGTCGGCATGACCCCGCAAAGTGTATTGGAACTGACCCGCGCCGGCCATCAGGTGATGGTCGAGATCAATGCCGGGGCTGCTATTGATTTTTGTGACGACGAATATCGCAAGGCCGGGGCAAAGATTGTCGATACCCCCGAAGAAATTTTCGCCAAGGCCGACATGATCGTCAAAGTCAAAGAACCACAGCTTAATGAATGTGCAATGCTGCGCGAGGGCCAGACTATTTTCACCTATCTTCACCTCGCCGCGGACAAGGCCCAGGCCGAAGCCCTAGAGAAATCAAAATCCATTGCCATCGCCTATGAAACCGTTACCGGCGAAAATGGCCGCCTGCCTTTATTGCAGCCCATGTCGGAAGTGGCCGGACGCCTGTCCGTTCAGGTCGGCGCCCGTTGTCTGGAAATGACCTCCGGCGGTCGCGGTGTTTTGCTTGGCGGTGTGCCCGGTGTCAGCGCCGCCAATGTTGTCATTATCGGCGGCGGTGTCTCCGGCTATAATGCAGCACAAATGGCCGTTGGCCTGCATGCAGATGTCACTATTTTTGACCGCTCTCTCAACCGCCTCGAAGAGCTTGATACGATTTTTGGCAATCGGGTGCAGACGGTTTACTCAACCACTGGCGCGCTTGCCGATGCCATTGTCAATGCTGATCTGGTGATCGGTGCGGTGCTCATTCCGGGGGCTGCTGCGCCCAAGCTGATCACCCGTGATATGCTGAAAACCATGCGCCGCGGTGCGGTGCTGGTTGATATTTCCATCGATCAGGGCGGGTGTTTTGAAACATCAAGACCAACCACCCATGATGACCCTTTTTATGAAGTCGATGGCATTGTCCATTATTGTGTTGCCAATATGCCGGGCGCCGTTGCCCGCACCTCGACGCTGGCGCTGAATAATCGCACTTTGCCGCATATTCTCAATCTGGCCAATTTCGGCCCTAAAGATGCCATGCGCCGCGATCATGATCTGCGTGAAGGCCTGAATGTCATGGACGGGCATATCACCCATATGGCGGTCGCCGAGGCTCTATCCATGCCGTTTACCGACCCGGAAGATTTGATCTAAATCACAGCCCCCCGATCACACCAATAATAGAAAACCTGCCATGTCCGCCAGTGCGCAAACAAAGCCGAATCCCAATGCGCCGACCGAAGAGACGGTTCTCTCGGTTGAGCATTATACGGATCGCCTGTTCAAATTCCGCACCACAAGACCGCAAAGCTTCCGGTTTCGCTCCGGGGAATTTGTGATGATTGGTCTGCCGGCCCTGCCCGATGCTGCAAAACCAAAGCCCATCCTGCGCGCCTATTCCATTGCCAGCCCGGCCTGGGATGACGCGTTGGAATTTTACTCCATCAAAGTGCCTGATGGGCCTTTAACCTCGCGGCTACAAAAGATTATTCCCGGTGATAAAATTCTGCTCGCCCGCAAAACCACCGGTACGCTGGTTCATGATGCTCTCATCCCCGGGAAAAGATTGTTTCTGTTTTCCACCGGCACCGGCTTTGCGCCCTTTGCCAGTATTTTGCGCGACCCGGAAACTTATGAAAAATTTGACGAAATCATTGTCACCCATAGCTGCCGCCATGTGGCCGAGCTTGCCTATTCCAAAGAAATCGTCAGCGCCCTGCCTGAGGATCCGCTCATCGGTGAGCTGGTTGATGATAAAATTCGTTATCTGACCAGCACGACTTGTGAATCATCGCCGCTCATGGGGCGAATAACAAAATTGATCGACAATGGCGAATTATTTTCCCAACTCGATATTCCACCGCTTGATCCGGAAAATGATCGCGCCATGATTTGTGGCTCTTTGCCCATGACCCTTGATACAAAAGCGCTGATGATAAAGGCTGGCCTGACCGAAGGGTCGCTGGCCAAACCGGCAGAATTTGTGATTGAGAAAGCTTTTGTCGGGTAGGCTGAAGACCAGATAAATACACGCCACAAAAAACCCGCATATTATGCGAGGCTTTTTTTTAATTTCTATAAAACCGGATAGGCTCTAGAATCTTTGAGGCATTAGAGCCTTTTCGGTTTTGATTGAATCAAAACCGACCTCATCCTGAGCTTGTCGAAGGCCCCACTTTTCGCAGAAGTGCTCTGGCTCAGGGGCATCAAAACCAAATAGGCTCTACGTCCGCGACCGCGGACCCGGCGACCGTTCGCCGCTCCCGCGAAGGGCCCTCGCGAAGCGAGGAACAGCCCGCGAGCGAAACTAAGCGCTGGCATCCATTTCTTTTGGTTCTTTTTCCGCCTTTTTATCGGAATAGATATAAAGCGGTTGCGCGCTGCCTTCGAGAACCTCGGCATTCACGACAACCTCTTCAACCCCTTCCAGAGTCGGCAGATCGAACATGGTATCAAGCAAGACCCCTTCCAGAATGGAGCGCAAGCCCCGGGCGCCGGTTTTACGCATAATCGCTTTCTTGGCGACCGCAATCAAAGCCTCATCGGTGAAGGTCAGCTTGACCTCTTCCATTTCAAACAGGCGTTGATATTGTTTCACCAGCGCATTTTTCGGTGTGGTCAGGATTTTTACCAGCGCCTCTTCATCCAGATCTTCCAGAGTCGCAATAACCGGCAGGCGGCCGACAAATTCGGGGATCAACCCGAAGCGCAGCAGATCTTCCGGCTCGACTTCCTGGAAAATCTCGCCAACCCGGCGATCATCCACATCTTTGACATCGGCACCAAAGCCAATGGAGGAGCCTTCACCACGGGCAGAAATAATTTTATCAAGGCCCGAAAACGCACCGCCAACAATGAACAGAATATTGGTGGTGTCCACTTGCAGAAATTCCTGCTGCGGATGTTTGCGCCCCCCTTGCGGTGGTACGGAAGCAACGGTGCCTTCCATGATTTTCAGCAGGGCCTGTTGCACCCCTTCCCCGGAAACGTCACGGGTGATGGACGGGTTGTCGGACTTGCGGGAAATTTTGTCGATCTCGTCAATATAGACAATGCCGCGCTGGGCACGCTCCACATTATAGTCCGCCGATTGCAATAGCTTGAGGACGATGTTTTCAACATCTTCGCCGACATAGCCGGCCTCGGTCAGGGTTGTGGCATCGGCCATGGTAAAGGGCACATCCAGAATGCGCGCCAAGGTTTGGGCCAACAGGGTCTTGCCGGTGCCGGTTGGACCGATGAGCAGGATATTGGACTTGGCCAGCTCGACATCATTGTTTTTGGATGCGTGGGACAGACGCTTATAGTGATTATGCACCGCCACGGACAAGACGCGCTTGGCGGTTGCCTGACCGATAACATAATCATCAAGGACACCTTGAATATGCTGGGGCGATGGCACGCCATCGGAGGATTTGACCAGCGAGGATTTATTTTCCTCGCGGATAATATCCATACATAACTCGACGCATTCATCACAGATGAACACGGTCGGGCCAGCAATCAGCTTTCTGACCTCATGCTGGCTTTTGCCGCAAAATGAGCAGTAAAGGGTGTTTTTCCCGTCACCGCTATTATTTCCCCCGTTATTTTTGCCGCCAACTTTGCTCACAAGGCTGCTCCTTTACTTGATCCGACCAGCAATAATGCCAAGCCTGATCTGGTACATCAATATCGCACCCCCGATAATCTTTGCCCCTCAGACACTAAAATCTGCATGATTAGTGCCAATGGCGCAATGCGAGGTGACTATAATTTGATGAAACCCGTCAATATGGCGTTAACATGTGGCCAAAATGCCTAGGTCCCATATCCTCAAAATTAGCCCCGAACCCTTAATTTTTGCATGAATCCTGACAAAAATGGGGAATAATGGGGAATTTTCTAGCTTTTTCCTTCTTCCGTCTCATTGCCGCGGCGATCCAGAACCTTGTCAATCAGGCCGAATTTAACCGCTTCTTCCGGGGTCATGAATGTATCCCGGTCCAGCGTGCGTTCAATGGTATCGTAATCATTGCCGGTATGTTCAACATAAATCTCGTTAAGGCGGCGTTTCATGTCGAGAATATCCTTGGCATGGCGCTCAATATCGGAAGCCTGGCCCTGAAAGCCTGCGGAGGGCTGATGCACCATTATCCGGCTATTGGGCAGGGAAAAGCGCATATCCTTGTCGCCCGCAGTCAGCAGGAGAGAGCCCATGGAGGCTGCCATGCCGATGCACATGGTGGAGATTTGTGGCCGCACATAGCGCATGGTGTCATACATGGCCAGTCCGGCAGAGACCGAACCACCCGGAGAATTGATATAAAAGGAAATTTCCTTTTTCGGGTTTTCCGCCTCAAGAAACAGTAATTGCGCCACGATCAGGGTTGAAACCTGATCATGAACCGGCCCGGACAGGAAAATAATCCGCTCTTTCAACAATCGTGAATAAATATCATAGGACCGCTCGCCCCGGCTGGTCTGCTCGACAACAATCGGCACCAGTGTGTTCATGTAAATATCCATCGGGTCTTTCATGGGTAGTCCTCTTTTTGAAAAAACGCCCCTTAAAGCGAGCCTTTAAGGGGTTTGGCGGCAGCAAACCTGCCAAATGATTCTTTTAAGGGCTGATTTCAGCCTGTTTCGGGTTAATACCGCGTGAACAAGCGAAATTTGGGCCAAACTTTTAATTAAGGGGCTTTGCCCATGCCTTCAAGGCCCGTTCTTTCGGCTCCGGCAAGCTCTGGCGCGCCTTTCCGGCCTATTGACCCGCGCCATAGTGATTGCCAAAACCCCCTTCCATGACCCGTCTATATGCCTTTTTCGCCTTTGCTCTTGCTGCTGTCCTGCTGTTTTCGGGCCTTGCCTCGGCCCATCCGGCTGATGAGTTTTGCGGTCCTGATTCGGGGCTTGACCCCGAATTGTGCCGGGCCTTGTCGGAAATGGATCAGGCCGCGCCTATCGCCCAGCCATCCGAGCAATATGGCAATAGCGAGGTTAAGGTCAGCCTTGACCGCCCAATGATGGAAACCGTCTGGCTTTATGTGAAACTTGGCTTTGTCCACATCCTGCCGGCGGGCTATGATCATATTCTGTTCGTATTGGCGCTGTTTCTCGCCGCCACCACTTTGCGCCAGCTAATCTGGCAAATCTCCGCTTTCACCCTCGCCCATACGATAACCCTGGGGCTGGCAACCATGGGCACCATTTCTGCGCCCGCCGCCATCGTCGAGCCCCTGATTGCGCTGTCCATAGCCTTTGTGGCGATCGAGAATCTCCTATTCCCGTCAATGCCCAAATGGCGACCGCTTGTAGTATTCGGCTTTGGCCTGTTTCACGGGCTCGGCTTTGCCGGCGTGTTAAAAGAGCTGGGGCTGGTCAAAGAGCAATTACTGCCCTCGCTCATCAGTTTCAATGTCGGTGTTGAATTGGGGCAAATCACGATAATCTCTCTGGCGGCCTGTGCCGTATTTGCCACTGGCTTTGTCCGACCCGCCATAAAAGAGCCTGCCCTGCATCGGCGTTTTATCGTTATACCCTTCTCGCTAATCATCGCAGGGTTTGGCCTGTTCTGGTTTATCAGCCGATTGATCGGGCTGCTATAACAAGGAGCAATGCTATGACTTCTCGAACCGGGCGCTGTCTTTGCGGCGCTATCACCTATGAATTTACCGGCGATCCGTTATGGCGCGCCCATTGCCATTGCGCCAGCTGTCGCAAACAGACATCATCCCCGGTGACAAGTTTTTTCTGTGTCTTGCTGGATAATTTTGTTTTCACCAGCGAGAGACCTGCGGCTTTTAATTCTTCGCCTGGTGTAACCCGAAAGTTCTGCCGCCAATGCGGCTCACCCATCGCCTATCAATCCGTAGCGCGCCCCGACCAGATCGATATCTATGCCTGCACATTGGATGACCACAAAGATTTTGCCCCCGAATATCATGTGTTCTGGAATGAGCGCGTGCCATGGCTCAATATCGAAGATGATCTGGAGAAGAAGGAAGAAGAAGGTTAGAGCACTTCTGCGAAAAGTGGATGCCGGTTTCCGGATAAGAAGCGCTCTAGGGACGATCAAGAAAATCATCCCGCAAAATAGCATATAGCAAATGGTCGCGGCGTTTGCCGTAAATATGCAGATAGCCTTTAGCATAACCTTCGCGCTCAAACCCGCATTTTTCCAGAACCCCTTGCGAGGCCTTGTTTTCCGGCTGACAGGCCGCTTCCACGCGCTGCAGATCAAGGCTGGTAAACCCATAATGCAACACCGCCCTGACCGCCGCACTGGCATAGCCTTTGCGCAAATAGGGCGCCCCAATCCAATAGCCAATCGTTGCTGTCATGGCGGCGCCACGGCGAATATTGGACAACACGCAAACCCCGCGCAAGGTTTCGCCCTCGCGATCAAAAATATAAAAGGGCCGCGCCAGATCCTGTCGATAGTTTTTTTCAAAGGCCTTCAAGCGACGGCGCCAGTTCTGATAGGATAATTCATCTTCCCCCCAATCCGGTTCAAAAAGCTCCAGCATGTCCCGTGATTGCCCCCGCAAATCCGCCCATTGCTGATAATCCTCCAGCACAGGAAAGCGCAACATGACATCATCCTGTACCAGAACAGGGGTCACCGGCGGGCTTTGTAAAAAATCCAGCAATGCCATCAGGCGACACTCATGAAAGACGGGCGCGGTTTTGCCGCACCAAGGCGAAACCCTTCCGGACCAATCCCACAACGTGTGGGTCTGGACGACAGGAGCCGTCCGGCAATGCGGGCAATATCCACCGGCAATATCTGCATTGCTTTTTCCAAAGCATGATTGGTGTCGACAAAATGCCCGTAGAGGAATTGCTGGTCCACCGCCCGCTCCAGCCGCGCTTCCGGGTCTTCGTGAATTTCCGTCAGAGCATAGCGATATTGTGCTTGCGCCCGCAGCAATTCCTGTGGATTTGGACCATGGGCGGCAAGGTGCAATAGCTGCTCCTCAATCAGGCTTTCAATCTCGGCGGCCTTTTCCATATCCGCCCCCACATAAACCCCCATCAATCCGGTATCCACATAGCTTTCGTCAAACGCCTCAACGCTATAGGCAAGGCCTTTTTCTTCGCGCAAAAGCTGGAACAGGCGCGATGCATGGCCACCCCCCAGAATATCTGTCAGCAAGCGCAATCCCATGCGGTCCTTGTCACCCCAAGCCATGCCTTCATAGGCAAGGCAAAAATGTAATTGATCAATGTCACGCCCGGCACTATCGCTACCCCCCTGATAGGCTGCGGGCAACATCGCGTCACGCGATCCTTTTTCCATATCTCCGAACAGGTTTTTGGCGATTAGAAATATTCTGTCCGGGTCCACCGCACCGGCCGCTCCCAAAATCATATTGTCCGGCGTGTAATGGGTTGCTATGAAACGGCGCAAATCTTCCGGTGTTTGCGATCGCACAGAAGATGGCGTTCCCAAAATAGGCCGCGCCAGCATTGACCCCGCAAAGGCCTGCGCCTGCACCATTTCAAAAAGGCTGTCATCGGCATCATCCTTGGCTTCGGCAATTTCCTGACAAATAACATCCTGTTCTTTTTTAAGATCGCCCTCATCGAATTTCGGGTCGCGCAGAATGTCGCCAATGATTTCAGCGGCAATGCCAACATCCTTACCCAACACATTGGCGGTATAGGCGGTTTCATTATAACCGGTTCCGGCATTGATCTCACCGCCGGCATTTTCAATGGTTTCAACAATTTGTCTGGCGCTGCGGCTTCCGGTGCCTTTAAACGCCATATGCTCCAGCAAATGCGCCATGCCATGCTCGAACAATTTTTCATGGCGGGTACCCACATCCACATAAACCCCGACCACTGCCGTCTCCACATGGGGCGACGGATCAACAACAATGCGAAAGCCATTGGACAGGGTTTCTAAAATCGGATTTTGATATTTCATTCAGACGTTTCACTCTTGCCTGGCGTGCTGGCGAATAAAGGATTTCACTTGGTCTAAATCATTCGCAAGATTTGTGCAAAACTCTTGCGCGCCCAGTAAATCGTCAAACCTTGCGGGCAAAACCGGTCTCTGCCCGGTAGCGGCTTTGACCAGTTCGGGAAATTTTGCCGGATGGGCGGTTGCAAGGGTGACGACGCTATCGCCAATAGCGCGTGACCGGCGTAATTTCTCCATGGCCACAAGCCCCACCGCTGTATGCGGATCCACCAATAAATCATAATCCTCATAAATGGTCCGCATTTTGGTGGCGACCTCTTCTTTGCTGGCACTGGCCGCGGTAAATTTGCGTTTGATATTTTGCAAGACAGCCGGACATATTTCAAATCCCTCTCCACATCCGAGTGCCGCCATCCAGTTTTGTATCTGCGCATCATCACGCCCGGATTCCTCAAATAGCAGGCGTTCAAAATTGCTGGGATTGCCGATATCCATGGCTGGCGATGAAGTAGCGATGGTCTTGCGCGCCCTATATTGGCCATCGGACAACAGATTGGTCAGAAGATCATTGTCATTATTGGCGATAGCCAGCATCGCTACGGGCAAGCCTATACGCTCGGCGCAAAATCCGGCAAAAATATCACCAAAATTTCCCGTGGGCACCACATAGGTCAGCGCCCGATTGGGCGCGCCCAGAGCCACGGCCGAGGTGATAAAATAGACCATTTGCGCCAATATGCGCGCCCAATTGATGGAATTGATAGCGCTAACCTTCAACGCCGATCGAAAATCATCATCGGCAAACATGGCTTTGACCATGGCCTGACAATCATCAAAGCTACCATCAATAGCAATATTGTGGATGTTCGGTGCCCTGACAATGGTCATCATCCGCCGCTGCACCTCTGACAGTCGGTCCTTGGGATGGAGGACAAACACATCCACCGCATCGCTTGCCTGAAAAGCGTGAATGGCCGCCGCGCCGGTATCCCCGGAGGTCGCGGCAATAATCGTGCGGCGTTCGCCTTTGCGTTTCAATACATAATCAAAAACCACCCCCAGCCATTGCAGGGCAATATCCTTGAACGCCAAAGTGGGGCCATGATGCAGTTCCAGCAGCCAATCGGTACCGGATAATTGATAAAGCGGCGCCACCGCCTTATGGCGGAAACTGCCATAGGCCTGGTTCAGACTATTGCGCAAAACAGCTTTTGGAATATCGCTACCGGTAAAAAGCCCGATGATTTCTGTCGCCGCATCGCTATAGGAAAGATCACGAAACCGGCGCAAATCCTCACGGGATATTTCCGGCCAGACCTCCGGCATATAAAGCCCGCCATCATCCGCCAGCCCGGCAAGAAGAACTTCAGAAAAGGTCAGGCTTTTGGCCTGCCCTCGCGTGGAAATATAGCGCATGGGCTTCCATCCATTCCGGTAAAATCAATCACATAAAAGAAATTTATTATCCATCAACGCGCCAATAATGGTGCGATTATGACTGCGCACGGCCACTGTCGCCGCCGAAAGCTCGCTGCCGTCATTTTGGTAAAGCAAAACCGGACTGCCAACAACCTCCCCGCTATCATCAAAATATAGCGCTATAATCTGCGACGGCGCTTTTTGTGATAACGGTTTTGCCATATGGGCAGACAGGGTAAGGGGCTTGGGGTGCGTGCCGATAATGAGAGCGCCATCCTCGCGCCAGGAGAAATTATCCGGAAAACTTTCAAGCGGCACCCGGCCCACCGGCGTCAATATGCCATTATCCGGGTTACGATCATAAAGAAAAATCGCCTTGCCCGCGGTCTCGGCAACAATCAGCCTCCTGCCATTATCCGTGATGGCAAGACCATTGGCAAAACGCAATCCGGAAGCCGCCCGCCCCCATGAATTGCCGTCAAAATAATATATCTCACCACCGCCCCAACCAATCAGAAACTGCACCCGCCCCAAAAGGCTGGCGCGCCCGGCAGCCAGATCATTGCTTACATAAAATTCCCGGGGGCCGATGGCGACAATATCATTGGGGCTGGTCAGGCGCGGCTCGGCAAAACGTTCCATCAAAAGCAAGTCGCCATTATCGGCGATGTCATAAAGAAGAACCGAATTGTCACGACCATTGACGACAAAAAGCCGACGATAATCCCCCTGCTCATAAAGACTAATCCCGAGCGGCTCGAATGCCAATGGCAGGCCGCCTGTGCGATCATGCCAATTGGAAGAGAGCAAGGGATCGGCCATATCAAAGCCCATAATGACCCCGCGCACCGCCCCCTCCCCCATATGACGGGTTTTCAACTGAAGCTGCCGGTCAAAAGAGGAGATATAAACCAGATTATCGCTGGCGCTTGCCTCCATATCCTCCGGCCCGGCAATCCCGACCACAGCCTCGCAACTCATGGCGGGCCCCGGCTCCAATGGCTGGAAAATGTTAAGCCGCCAAGCCCCGAAACCAACCAGCCCGATGGCCAGAACCAAGCTCCCGGCAAGTCCGAAAATTGTCTTACGCATCTTAAATCACCTGTCTCCCCATTTGCAGTTCCTACCCTTATAACCAGCCCCCTATTGGGGCAAAGGCCCAAAACTTCATATTTTCCCGCTCTTGGCGATGATTTCTCTTGAATCAGGGCGATTTTGCGGTTGATTTTCCCCGCTGGCCCGCCTATCACCCCGTTTCAATTCGAATTTACGGGGTTTTCCCATGAAAAAAGACATTCATCCAGACTATCACCTGATTACCGTCACCATGACCGATGGCACGGTATTCCAGACCCGCTCGACCTATGGCAAGGAAGGCGATTCAATCAATCTCGATATTGATCCGGCCTCCCATCCGGCATGGACAGGCGGTCCGCAAAAATTGCAGGACAAAGGACGGGTTTCCCAGTTCAACAAGAAATTTGGCAATTTCGGTCTTTAGAAAATCCGACCAGAAAGCCTTTTCAGAAATATACGAAAACCCGCCTTCTTCGAGGCGGGTTTTTATTTGCAGCTAGAGCACTTCTGCGAAAAGTGGGTCCTTCGACAAGCTCAGTATGAGGCCAGTTTTCGGATAAGAAGTGCTCAAAAACAAAGACTTAGAGCCCGGTTTTGATTCCATCAAAACCGGATAGGCTCTAATTCCGATAATCCTGCCAATCCCTCTTTACATTTATTCTAATATGAGAATAACCTAATATATTGGCGCATTTTTCGCTAAAAATGTCCATTTATATCCTACGGGGAGAATAAAATGCTACACATTCAAAAGCTTATCCTGTCAGGCTTGGCAATATTGGCGCTTTCAGCCTGTGGTGGTGGTGGCGGTGGTGGCACCACGACCCCGCCCCCCCCGGCCAATGCTGCTCCCGTCGTGGCCAGCGCCAATGCCAACCAATCGGGCGTTGTCGGCTTTGATTTCAGCTATGATGCCTCGCA
>JALSJA010000134.1 GCA_026989615.1 Parvularculaceae bacterium
AACAGGAGGCCATCAGGACAATCAAGGAAAAATTGGCTGGGAGTATCCGCCCTTTTATTGCCCGCATTACACGCCAGACGATAATCCGGTATGGTCGTTGAACCTGAAAATTGAACCAGCATGGCAGGTCATGCTATAATCTGGCCCTTATAGCCCGACTCAATGCAGGATGCCGTGTTTTGCAAAAGTCGTCACAGAGTCGAAGCCTTATGAATTTGCGAAATGCTAACGGGAAGTTAACCGCTTGAATGGCAAAAGGGGAGCGAATCAAAAAGCGAATTTAGGGATATTGCCAAGGATCACGGCAAAACGCTTTTAGATGCCGATGAAGGAGTTTTAGCAGTTATGACAGCTCAAGCGGTGCGCCTGACCAATGTCGATATTGATAATGCGCTTAAAAACAAGCACTTCGAGGTTATCTTTCAGCCAATCTTTGACCTGAAAACCGGCTCTTTAGGGCGCATGGAGGCTTTTATCCGCTGGGTCCATCCCGGTCTTGGCACTCTACCGCCGGGTGCCTTTATCTCCTTTTTTGAAAGTCAGGGGCGGATGTCGGAATTGACCCGCTATGTGTTGGAAACCGCCCTTGAGCACTATATGGGCTGGCGCGGCAAGACCGGACCCGGATTTTCCGTCAATCTGGCTTTATCTGACCTGTCTGACGAAAGCTTTCCGGCATTTTTGCGCGACCAGCTATTGCGCCATGATTTTCCGCCGGAGCTTGTAACCCTCGAATGTCCGTCTTTGCCAGCCACCACCTCTTTGGCCGAGGCGCAGGAAATCTTTGGCCGTTTGAAGAAAACTGGCGCAAGGCTGGCGATTGAAGTGCGCGGGCGCGCCAATGATTTGTTGCGGTCGCTATCGCCCTTCCCTTTTGATGAGGTAAAAACCGGTGGCTCGGCAATTTTGCGCTTTGCCCGCACCGTGCGCGGTGGGCCCGGCCTGGGGGCCATTTCCGAGCTTCTGGAACTGGCCAAAACCAATGACGCCGCAATTGTTGCCGTCGGGGTTGAGGATCAGGCAAGCTTGCAGGCTTTGACCAGTCTTGGTTTTACAGCGGCACAGGGCAATCATCTGGCCAGTGTTGGCGATTTGAAGGCGTTCAAAACCAGCCAGATCAATGAGGTCCGCAAAGCACTGGAACTGGAACCCCTCGACCAGAAAGCCTTGCAGGAAAGTTTTGCGGCACACAAGCCGGTCAAGAAAGCTGAAGCTGAACAATCCTTGGAAGTCGATGATGACGATATAAAATTCGAACAGGAAAAGCTGGCCGCTTTGCGCATTGCCAAGGAAAAAGCCCGCGCCGCCAGAGAAGCCGCCAAAAGACGCGCCCTCAAAAAGGCTGCGGACGCCAAAGCTGCTGCGCAAAAAGCCAAGCAGGAATTGGAAGAACAGCAAAAGCTTATGCGCGATGCCCAAGCCAAGCGTGAGGTCGAAGAAAGCGCTCGCAAGCTGCAGGATCGCCTGAACCGCGCCTATGATGATGGCGGGGAAGAGCAGGACACGGCCCTAGCCGCCAAAAGCGAAAAACCCGCTACCAAGAAAACCACCACCACCAAAGCCAGCGGCAAGAAAACCACCAAATCTACCGGTAGCAAAACAAGCACGAAAAAAACGGCCGCCAAAAAGTCTGCCACCAAAAAAGCCGCCACAAAGAAAACGGCCACCAAAAAAGCTGCTGCGAAAAAAACGGCCACCAAAAAACCGGCGGCAAAAAAAGTGGCGGCAAAAAGCAAAGCTGATGATAACACCCCCGTCACGACCGAAGACAAGTCGGCCCTACAACCGCAACCGTCAGAACAGGCCGCAACCCACCAGAACAAAGAAACGGATATTCCAGAGGCCGGCCTGTTATTGGGCGGCAGCCTTGCAGAGCCGGTTGAGCGTCCCGCACCAGCCGACGCGGTAAAGGACGACCAATCTGAAAACGGCATTTTCGTTGATACAAAAGCAGAGCCGCAAGCGCAAAGCGATGATGACAAGGGCGACAATATCACCATTGGTGAGCAGAAAGATGCCACTGATCTCCCGGTTGTCGCAGCCATGGGTGACGAGATTGTTGATGACGAGATTGTCCTTGAGGAAATTCCTGAATCGCAGGCGATTTCAGTGGAACTCCTGGAAGATGAGGCATGCCCACCGCTTGAGGCTTTGAGCGGTGACGATGCCAAGAGCGAAGATGAAATCCATGAACAATTCTTCAAAGAGGCCAATGAATTACCCCATGATCTGGAAACCGAACCGGGTGATGTCAATGGCCTCGATAAAGCGCTTCTGGAAGCAGGCCTTCGCGATTTGGCGGCACCGGCGGGTCGGGCCCGTCCGAAAGCCCGCAAGAATTTTTTACAAAAACGCTATCGTATTCGTGTGACCGGATTCTGGCCGGAAAGCTGGAAGGAAAAATGGGCGGCGGACAAAGCGGCGAAAGATGACTTCTCCCTTAGCGAGGAGTAAACCGCGCCAGCGCAAATAGCCGATCGGGTTTCTTGCCGTCCAATATCAGATCCCCCATTATCTCTGCAGATTTTGGTGCCAGCAGCACACCATTGCGATAATGGCCTGCAGCATAATAGAGATTTTCCAACTGGTCCGACTGGTCGAGAATGGGCGCATGATCCTTGATGCCGGGGCGTATCCCAGCCCAAGCGCGCATGCGTTTCAAGCCGGACAAACCCGGCAATAATTTTTCCGCGCGCAGCAACAGGTCTTTTAATTGTCCCTCATCAAGATCGAGATCATCCCTGTCCGGTTCTTCGGTGGCGCCGACCAGCAGGCTGTTATCGCCTTTCAAGCAAATATAGCATTTATCCCCGCGCAGAACCTTGGGGCCTTTATATTGCGAGAAACTGACCTCCGGCGGGGCGGCCAGCAATAAAGCCTGCCCTTTGACCGGATAGATTGGACAGGGAAAATTTTCCTGCCATATTTTTTTTGTTGTTGCGCCGGTGGCGAGAATTATTTTCTTTGCTGTGATGGTCTGACTGTCCGACAGATGGGCAGCCATAACCCTTCCGGATTTTTTTTCCAACCCCATAAGGGAGATATGACTGCCAATCAGGCCGCCCGATTTGGTAATGGCTTCGGCCAGGACATTGCAGGTCTGACGCGGGGCGATTTGCCCCTCGCCTTTGGCCAACAGGCCCTTTTTTAAATGTCTTGTGGTATTTTTTTTCCCGCCACCGGCAAGTTCCGCAAAAAGGTCTGACGGATACTCACCCCATGCGAGCCCCTGCCCTTTGGCCAGCATGTTTAACTGCCCG
>JALSJA010000135.1 GCA_026989615.1 Parvularculaceae bacterium
AATGGCTCTTGTTGAAGCTTGGTTTCTTCAATCTCCATCCTTCGAGGGCCAGCAAGCTGGCCACCTCAGGATGAGTTGTTTCCTTGGCTTGTCTTTTTATTCGCCCGTTCCTGCACGGCTTTGCGCCGCGATAAATCCGGCAGGGCCGCTTCTTTTTATTGCGCGCAGCAATTACCCAGTTGAATTGGCGGGCAGGGGGTGTCCCCGTAAGAACAATAGACGCAGCAATCACCGGTTTTTGGTTTGAGCAATGCGCCGCAATGCTTGCAGTCGTAGAAATACTGGCAGGCATTATCGGGCATGGTCTCGACCGTCTGGCCGCCACATTGCGGGCAGGTGATGGTGGAGCGGGGGGTATAATTTATCTTCGGACCATCCATTGCAATATATCGCCTTCAAAATAGGGAAAGATAAAAGCCAATGCGGTCAGCCCTGCGCCAAATAATAAAATTGCGATTATGCCGGCGCTTGGTCGCCTTTGCCGGAAAGCGAGGAAGAAGCTGAGGAGGACGAGAGCAAAAGCGGCCCATTTGAACCATGCCCCATAGCGGGCAAAAAAGGCGAGATTGCCAACCAGCGCCGTGCTGACCCCGAGATTGACCAGCGCCAATGGCAGCACACAGCAAGAAGCGCCGATAAAGGCAAACAGCCCTGACAGCGCGCCGCCACTGACAAATAGGCCATTGGCAGACAAGGCTGTGCCATTTTCTGGTGTCTGTTCATCCCCGTCATGGCCCGATGGTTGAATTTTATTTTTTGTTTTGTGGATCATGTGCTTATGCTAAAAGCTGTAGTAACTACAGGATCAAGCATTTTATGACACGGGCTTTGGCGCAAGGCTTCACAATCGGGCGATTATCGGCACTGGCGGGGGTCAAGGTCGAGACCATTCGCTATTATGAGAAAATAGGTCTGCTGCAGGATCCCGGCCGAACCACGGGCGGGCATCGGGTCTATGGTGCCGATGAGGCGCGCCGCCTCACTTTCATCCGCCGCTGTCGCGAACTGGGCTTTCCTTTGGGCGATATTCGCAATCTGTTGGGTTTGGAGGATGGCGCCCCTAATTGCGATGAGATCCATGCAATGACCCTGCGTCACAGGGAAACGATCAGGGCCAAAATTCGCGATCTTCAGCAGCTTTCGCGCCGTCTTCAGAAAATAGCGTCCCAATGCGACAAAGGTGATAAGACGGATTGCCCGATTATTGATAGCCTGTCGCATATTGATCCATATGCACCCGAATGAACGGGACTTGAAAGGGGTTTGCAATCACCCCACCAAGCCTATAAATTACCCGGAACAGCGACATATCCTCCGATATGGAAGGGGGAATTCTGAAAGGAGCGCGCATGCGCAGCTATCTTGATTTCGAAAAGCCGATTGCCGAACTGGAAGGCCGGATTGACGATTTACGCACCATCAATGGCGATGAGGCGGTGAATGTCGAGGAGGAGATTTCCAAGCTTGAAAGCAGGGCGGAAAAATTGCTGGCGGATACTTATGCCAATCTGTCGCGCTGGCAAAAGACCTCTGTGGCCCGTCATGCGGCGCGGCCCCATTTCAAGGAATATGTGGCTGGCCTGACGGAAGATTTTACCCCTCTTGCCGGGGACAGGGCCTTTGGGGAAGACAAGGCTATTCTTGGCGGTCCGGCGCGGTTTCGGGGTCGCTCGGTGATGATTATCGGCCATGAAAAAGGGCGCGATACCAAAAGCCGTATTGATCATAATTTTGGCATGGCCCGGCCCGAGGGCTATCGCAAGAGCGTGCGGTTGATGGAAATGGCCGAGCGCTTTGATATGCCGGTGATAACCCTGATAGATACTTCCGGGGCCTATCCCGGCAAGGGCGCAGAGGAGCGCGGCCAAGCCGAAGCGATTGCCGCTTCCACAGAAAAATGCCTCAGCCTCGGGGCGCCGCTGGTTTCGGTGATTGTCGGCGAAGGCGGTTCTGGCGGCGCGGTGGCGCTGGCGGCGGCCAATAAAGTGCTGATGATGGAGCATGCGGTCTATTCGGTGATTTCGCCGGAAGGTTGTGCGTCTATTTTGTGGAAAGAAGCGCAAGGCAAAGGCGAGAACAAGGCGCCGGATGCCGCCGAAGCCATGAAAATTTCTGCGCAAGATTTGCTGGAATTGAAGGTTATTGATGGCATTGTGCCGGAGCCTTTGGGCGGCGCCCATCGCGATCCGGAAGCGGCCATAGAGCGCCTTGGTGATGCGATTGAAGCGGCGCTGCATGATCTGGAACCTTTAAGCCCCGACGAGTTGCGGGTTCAAAGACGGGCAAAATTTCTTGAAATCGGGCGTTCATTAGCCGTTTAGCTTTGTTGCTTTGTTTGTTTATGTGCAGCCGGATGATGGGTCCGTTGCATGCTCTTTTTTATTTGTTGTTAAAGGACAGTTTCCATGGGGTTATCTCTGGTTTTTCCCGGTCAGGGCAGTCAGGCCGTTGGCATGGGGTGCGCGCTGGCCGATGATTTTGAGGTGGCGCGAGATGTTTTTGCCGAGGTTGATGATGCCCTTGGCGAGAAACTCAGCCAGTTGATCTTTGAAGGGCCAAAAGAAGAATTAAGCCTGACCACCAACACCCAGCCGGCTTTGATGGCAACATCTCTGGCCGCGTTTCGGGTGCTGGAAAAAGAGGCGGGACTGTCGCTTGATAATGTCGCCAGCGTTGCCGGTCATTCCCTGGGGGAATATTCGGCCCTATGCGCGATTGGTGCGATCAGCCTGCCGGATACGGCGCGGCTTTTACGCTTGCGTGGCGAGGCCATGCAGGCGGCAGTTCCTGTGGGCGAGGGGGCCATGGCGGCAGTGCTGGGTCTTGATATGGCGGCGATAGAAAAAGCCTGCGCGGAGCTTGCCGGGAAAGGAATATGCGAAATAGCCAATGACAATGCCCCCGGCCAGATTGTGGTATCCGGTAGCGCTGCGGCGATTGAAGCGATGATTGCCTCGGCCAAAAATCTGGGGGCCAAGCGGGCGCTGGCTTTGCCGGTCTCGGCACCATTTCATTGCTCGCTGATGGGGCCTGCGGCAGAGAAAATGCGTGCGGCCCTGGCACAAACAAAGATCAACCAGCCCCAGGCAAAATTATTTGCCAATATAACGGCGGCACCGGTTAACAGCCCTGATGAAATTCGCGATTTGCTGGTCAATCAGGTTACGGGGCGGGTGCGTTGGCGCGAAAGCATTGCCGCCATGGCTGCTGAGGGCAGCGATCATTTTGTTGAAATTGGGTCCGGCAAAGTATTGGCCGGTCTCATCAAGCGCATTGCGCCAGAGGCCAAAATGCTTTCGGTGGGCGCGCCCGACACAGTCGAAGCTTTTAAAGCTTTTCTCTAACGCTTACGAAAAGACGGAATATTTATGTTTGATCTCACAGGAAAAAAAGCACTGGTAACAGGTGCCACTGGTGGCATTGGCGGGGCCATTGCCAAAGCCCTGCACGGGCAAGGGGCTGAAATTTGCCTGTCCGGCACCAGAGCGGAAAAGCTCGAAGCTCTGGCCAAGGAATTGGGTGCGCGCGCGCATATCCTGCCATGCAATCTTTCCGATCTCGATGCTGTTGATGCTTTGCCGGGCCAGGCGATTGAGGCCATGGGCGGGCTTGATATTCTGGTGGCCAATGCCGGAGTTACCCGCGACGGGCTGATGATGCGGATGAAGCCGGAGGATTGGGATGATGTCTTGCGAATCAATCTGACCGCCTATCAACGCCTTGCCAAGGCCTGTTTGCGCCCCATGAGTAAAGCGCGTTTTGGGCGTATCATTGCCATTACCTCCATTGTCGGGGTTACCGGTAATCCCGGCCAGACCAATTATGCGGCCTCCAAGGCGGGCATGATCGGCCTTTCCAAATCCCTTGCCCAGGAAGTTGCCAGCCGCAACATCACCGTGAATTGTATCGCCCCCGGCTTTATTGCAACGGCGATGACCGAGGCGTTAAATGATGAGCAAAAACAGGCAATTTATGCTAAAATTCCCGCCGGAGCCATGGGTACGCCAGAGGATATTGCTGCCGCTACGGCCTATCTTGCGTCTGTGGAAGCGGGCTATATCACCGGCCAAACCCTGCATGTAAATGGTGGTATGGCTATGATTTAACGGGGTTTTTTCAAAAAGCCCCAATTTCCAGGGGGGGCGGTGCTTGCGTATTTCTTCAATATGCCGTATCGCCCACTCGTCAGTTTCCTCTAATAGGGGTGCCCGAAAGAGGACCGGCCAGCAGCCGGAATAAAAAAGGAGCAGATTTATGTCTGATATCGCCGAGCGCGTAAAAAAAATTGCCGTCGAACAATTTGACGCGGATCCCGCAAAAGTAGAGCCAAAAGCGAGTTTCATCGACGACCTTGGCGCAGACAGCCTGGATATCGTTGAATTGGTTATGGCTTTTGAAGAAGAGTTCGATATTGAAATTCCTGATGATGCCGCTGAGTCTATTCAGACCGTAGGCGATGCGATTAAATTCATTGAAGAAGCAAAAAAATAAAGAAGTTTTCAGCCGTTAAGTGCTTTTCGACATGCTTTTCAGGCAGGGCGGGCCATGGGCTGGATTTTAAAGTCAAACCGCTGCGGGCGATAAACCTTGCGGCGGTTTTTGCTTAGAGCGTTTTCAGGATAAGTGGACCCTTCGAGACGCCGCTTCGCGGATCCTCAGGGTGAGGCCGGTTATCCGTCCGGCCCTTCGCCTTGGCTTAGGAGCGTCAAAACAAAGACTTGGAGCCCGGTTTTGATTTAATCAAAACGAAAATAGGCTCTAAAATGCTTTCGATTCGAGGCGTGAACGGATAGAGTTGTCGCCACTTGAAAAAGAAAGGGTCTTCATGCTGAAGCGGGTTGTTGTTACGGGGATCGGTCTTGTTACACCTTTGGGGGCGGGCTCCAAACAGGATGCCGGAGGGGCGATCCATGATGGTGTTTGGCAGCGGCTGCTGAAAGGTGATAGCGGCGCCAATATTATTGAAAAGTTCAAAACCGATGACTTGCCCTGCAAAATTGCGGCCGAAGTGCCCCTTGCGAGCGGGTATGGGGGCGGGGCAGAAGCGGGCGCATTGGCTTTTAATGCCGATGACTGGGTTCCTGCCAAAGAGCAACGCAAAATAGACCCGTTTATCACTTTTGGCATTGCCGCTTCGGCCATGGCTTTGCAGGATAGTGGCCTTGAATTTTCCAGCGAAGAGGAAAAGGAACGCGCAGGTGTTCTCATTGGATCCGGCATTGGCGGTTTGGCCGGAATAGAAGAAGCGGCGATTACCTTGCACGAAAAAGGCCCGCGCCGTATCTCGCCATTTTTTATTCCCGGTCGTTTGATCAATCTTGTATCCGGTCAGGTATCCATTCGTTTTGGCCTTAAAGGTCCGAACCATTCGGTGGTTACGGCCTGTTCCACGGGTGCCCATGCGATTGGTGATGCTGCAAGGTTGATCCAGATGGGGGATGCCGATGTGATGGTGGCCGGTGGTGCCGAAGCCGCGATTTCCCGTCTTGGCATGGCCGGATTTGCCGCCTGCAAAGCGCTGTCTACGGGCTATAATGAAATGCCGGAAAAAGCGTCCCGTCCCTGGGATAAGGGCCGCGATGGCTTCCTTATGGGGGAGGGTGCGGGAATTGTCGTGCTGGAAGAATTTGAAAAAGCTGTCGCGCGCGGCGCAAAGATTTATGGAGAAGTGGTCGGATATGGCCTGTCCGGGGATGCTTTTCATGTGACAGCACCGGCAGAAGATGGCGATGGCGGCTATCGGGCTATGGCCATGGCCTTGAAACGTGCCGGCATGTCACCGGGCGATATTGATTATATCAATGCCCATGGCACATCGACTCCGAAAGGCGATGAAATAGAATTGCACGCCGTTGAGCGCCTGTTTGGTGATGCGGCAGATGGGCTTGTCATGTCCTCGACGAAATCCTCTATCGGGCATTTGCTGGGCGCTGCGGGAGCCGTGGAGGCGATCTTCTCGCTTCTGGCCATGCGCGACAATATGGCCCCGCCAACGCTGAATTTGGAAAACCCTTCGGTGGAGACGCCGATCAATCTTGCGCCTTTGGCGCCTGTAAAAAAAGAGATCAATGCGGTTCTTTCCAATTCCTTCGGTTTTGGCGGCACCAATGCGTCTTTGGTCATGCGAAAGGTCTAGACCCATGAAAAACCGGCAACAGGGTGGTATTGTATCAGGGCTGATAAAGTTCATCGTCACATTGGCTTTCATTTTTGCGATTGTTTGCGCTGCCGGTTTCTTTTACGCTAAATATGAGTATCAACGCCCGGGGCCAAACCGTGAAGCGGCAATCGTTCTGGTGGAGCCGGGCATGGGTAGCGGCGAGATTGCCAGATTGCTGGAAGAAAAGGGGCTTATCCGATCCGATAAATATTTTCGCGCTGCCATACGTCTGCAAAAGCTGGGCGGCCAATTACAGGCCGGAGAATTTGCGATTCCCGCCGAGGCTTCCCTGCAGGAGATTATTGATATTCTGGTTGAAGGCAATGCCATCCTTTATTCGGTGACCGTGCCGGAAGGGCGCACGACCAGACAGGTATTGGCTTTGGTGGCGGCCAATGACATTCTCACCGGGGAGATAACGATTGAGCCTGCCGAGGGTGATTTGCTGCCGGAAACCTATGCCTTTACCCGTGGTGAAACCCGCAATGCTGTTATTGGGCGCATGATGGCAGCCCATGATGAAGTGCTGGATCGCTTATGGGAAAGCCGCGCCGATGATTTACCATTCGATAGCAAGCAAGAAGCGGTCATACTCGCATCAATCGTCGAAAAAGAAACGGCCTTGCCCGAAGAACGCCCGCAAGTGGCGTCGGTTTTTGTCAATCGCCTGCGCAAGGGTATGCGCCTGCAATCGGACCCGACGATTATTTATGGGCTGACCGGCGGTGAGCCTTTGGGGCGCGGTTTGCGGGTCAGCGAATTGCGCCGGGAGACCCCTTACAACACCTATGTCATTCGCGGTTTGCCGCCAACGCCGATTGCCAATCCGGGGGAAGCCTCGCTGGCTGCCGTGCTTAACCCGGCGGATACGGATTATCTCTATTTTGTGGCGGATGGTACGGGCGGCCATGCCTTTGCGGATAATTTGCGGGACCATAATCGCAATGTCGCCAAATGGCGGGCCATTGAAGCCGAGCGGAGCAGTCAGTGAGGGGATCAACCAACAGACTTTCCAGCATGACGGGCTTTGCGCGCCATGAGGACAGTTTTGCTACCCCGCAAGGGGAGATTTCCTGGGGCTGGGAGTTGCGGAGCCTGAACGGGCGCGGATTGGATTTGCGCCTGCGTCTGCCATCGCGCTTTGATCCGTTGGAAGCAAAACTGCGCAAAAAACTTTCAAGCGCTTTTTCCCGCGGGTCTATCGCTGTCAGCCTCTCCTATCGCGATGATGCGGGCGAGGCCGGATTTATCGTCAATGAGGCGGTTCTGGCCCAGGCGATTGCGGCTATCCATGATGTGCGCTTGAAGGTGGAAACGGAATTGCCGCGCCCGGAAGGCATTTTATCCATGCGCGGGGTGCTTTCCAGTGAAGCGCCGGCGCTTGACGACAAAGAAGCGCAAGCGCTGGAAGAGGCGATGTTGCAAAGTCTGGATAAAGCGATTGCCGCTTTGGTGGCGGCGCGTGCCGAAGAGGGGGCGGAGCTGGCCACTATTTTGAATGGGCAAATTGACGAGATTGAAAAGCTGACGGGTGCAGCCGAGGCACTGGAACAAGAAACATTGAGCCAGATTAAAACCCGTATCGCAGCGCAAATCAAAACCCTTCTTGATGATGCCAAGATCGACCAAGACCGCCTCGCCCAGGAGGCAGCGATATTGGCGGTAAAGGCCGATATTCGTGAAGAACTCGATCGCCTCAAGGCCCATATTGATGCAGCGCGTGCGCTTTTGGCCAAAGGTGGTGTGGTTGGGCGCAAGCTTGACTTTCTCACCCAGGAGTTTAACCGCGAAGCCAATACCTTATGTTCAAAAACTCCCGGCATGGCGCTGAAAAATATCGGCCTGTCATTAAAGACTGTGATCGATCAGTTCCGGGAACAAATTCAGAATGTGGAATGATGGACCTGATCCCCGTTAATAAAATTACCCGCCGTGGCCTGATGTTTGTGGTCTCCAGCCCGTCGGGCGCCGGCAAAACCACCTTGTGCAACAGGCTCTTGCGGCTTGATCCGGATTTGTCTTTGTCCATATCCGCCACCACCCGACCGCGCCGTCCCGGCGAAGTGCATGGGGAAGATTATTATTTTGTCGACGAGGCGCAGTTCAGTGACATGCGCGAGAGGGGCGAGTTTCTGGAATCGGCTGAAGTATTTGGCAATTTTTATGGCACCCCCAAGGGAGCGGTTGAGCAAGCGCTCAGCAATGGCAAGGACATTCTGTTCGATATTGACTGGCAGGGCGCGCAGCAATTGGGCGAGATTGCCCGCGATGATCTGGTCAAGGTTTTCATCCTGCCGCCATCACGCGAAGAATTGGAAAAGCGCTTGCGCAAACGCGCCCGCGACCCCGATGATGTGGTTCAGCAACGGATGAACAAAGCCGATGAGGAAATTTCCCATTGGGCGGAATATGATTATGTGATTGTCAATTACGATCTTGATGAAGCGCAAGCCATGATGCAGTCAATTCTCGTCGCCGAGCGCTTAAAACGGACCCGCCAGACGGGCCTTAGCAATTTCGTCAAGGGCATTATCGAGGCTTAGGAAGCCGCTAGAGCCTTTTCGGTTTTGATACCAATCAAAACCGGGTTCTAAGTTTTTGTTTTTGAGCACTTCTTATCCGAAAACCGGCCTCACCCTGAGGAGCTGCGAAGCAGAGTCTCGAAGGGCCCACTTTTCGGGAAGTGCTCTAAGAAACAGCCACGCCGCTCAAGCTTATCCATTGATCAACGGCAATATCTTCGGCGCGGGCGGTGGGCAGAATCTCGCATTCCAGCAGCGCCTGTTCCAGCCTTGCACCGAAAACCGATTTCAGCGAGGAGCGCAGCATTTTACGGCGCTGGGAAAAAGCCGCTTGGGTGAGGGTTTCAAGACGCGCAATATCAATGCCATGATTTTTAATCGGGTCGAACACCAGCACGGTTGAATCAACCTTGGGCGGCGGCGTAAAGGCGCGCGCGGGCAGATCAAAACCTTTGCTGACCCGGCTTAAGCTTTGGGAAATAATGGACAGCCGTCCATAGGTTTTGGATCCCGGTGCGGCCATAATCCTATCAGCCACTTCGCGTTGGAACATCAACACCATACGCGACCACCAGCAGGGCTCGGCCTTTAGCCATTTAATCAGCAATTCGGTGGAAATATTATAGGGCAGGTTGGAGGCGATAAAGACCTTGCCTCTTTTCGGTAAAAGACTTGCCTCGTCGAATTTGAGGGCGTCATCTTCAATCACTTGCAAGCGCCCGTCATAATAATCGCTAATCTCCTGCAACACCCCCATGCAGCGATGATCGCGTTCAATGGCGATGACAACAGCGCCGCTGTCCAGCAATCCACGGGTTAACCCGCCGGGGCCGGGGCCAATTTCGAAAATCTGATCCTCGGCGCCAGCGCCCAGCAGGCGGGCAATTTTTGTGGTGATATTGAGATCGAGAAGGAAATGTTGTCCAAGGGCCTTATTGGCGCCAAGACCATGGGCGGCAATGACATCGCGCAAGGGTGGCAGGGGTGTTTTCATCGGGCGTTTTGTGCGTCAAAGACAAGCCGGTGGCGATAGATGCGATCGGCATGATAGAGCGCTGCTATCAGACTGTCAGGGCGGGCAACGCCCTTGTCTGCAATCGCCAGACCCGTGCCGTGATCCGGCGAGGTTCGCACAAAGGGCAAGCCCAAAGTGATATTGATAGCGTCAAAAAAGGCCAGGGTTTTTATCGGCACCAGACCCTGATCGTGATACATGGCAATGGCCACATCATATTGCGTGCGGGCGTCTTCGTGAAACATGCTGTCGGCAGGGATTGGCCCGAAAACATTCATGCCCGATTCGCGCAGGCGTTTGATCGCAGGCGAGATGATATCAATCTCCTCGCGGCCAAGCTCCCCGGCTTCCCCCGCATGGGGGTTGAGGCCCGCCATGGCGATGCGCGGAGCTTTAATACCAAAATCACGCATCATGCTTTGGGCCGTGGCGGTCACACGGCTCACGATAAGATCAATGCTAAGAGCGCCGGGCACATCTTTCAGGGCGGTGTGAATGGTTATCGGCACCACCCGCAAGAGGGGGCTTGCCAGCATCATCACCGGTCCACGCACCATGCCTTTGGGCAGAGCCGCCTCTTTGCTTAATTCGCCAAGAAATTCCGTATGACCGGGATGGGCAAATCCGGCCTGCATCAGGGCAGATTTTTGAATGGGATTGGTAACGACCCCGCTGGCAGCGCCGTCCAGAGCGAGTTTTACGCCCTGTTCAACCGAAGCAATCACCGCCTCGGCGGTGTTTTTATGGGCCTTTCCCGGGGTGATTTCCAGCAAGTTACGGGTCATGCCTTTTTTCAGGGGCAATACGGGCAGGGCAAAGGAGAAAGCGTCGCTTGCCTGTTCAGCTTGGCTGATAGTGGTGATCTCTACCGGCCAATTTCCCATATGGGCGCGTTTTTCAAGGCGCGCCGGATCATCAATCAGGAAAAAAGCCGGGCGTCCCGGCTCATGCTTGTCTTTCAGGGCCTGCCATGCCTTGAACGCAATTTCAGAGCCAATGCCGCCGGGCTCCCCCATGGTCATGGCCAAGGGCGGCGGGTTAAACGCAGGATCAAAAGGGTCAGGTGCCGACAAGATTTGGATCACTCAGCAGAGGCTGTTTTGGTTTCAGCAAGATCAATACGAATATCAACCGAGGAATTGCGCTCCACATCACGCAGATAGCGCCGTGACAAAAGCGATAATTGGGTTGAATAGAGGCGGTCAGCAATTTGCTTGCGCGATGGCAGGCCTAGGCCCTCATCCTTTTCGCACATCAACACCGCATGATAGGCGCCATCATAGGCAATCGGTTTGGAGACTTCGCCGCGTCCCAATTTGGCCAGTTCCTCGCGGAAAGGTTCTTCAAATTGCGATTCCTTTAATGCCGGCAGAGAGGTAACGCCAATGCCGGGTCCAAGATCAATCGCCAGCGTATTGCTTTCACAGGCATTGGTAAGCGGCAGCTTGTTAAAGGCCTTGCGAGCGGCTTCTTCGCCAATGGTCAGCGGGGCGCCTGCATAGGTCACCGTATAGCTTGGCTCGCCTTTCTTGTCGCCAGCCCCGCGCTTGTCGCGCATGGCGAGAATATAAAGATTGCCTTCAAAAGGCGTTGGCACAGAGACAGAGCCGGGTTCGAGATTTTGCAAAACCCGATCCAGTTCAGGGGCCAATTCGCCGGAATGGATCCAGCCAAGATCGCCACCATTGGCGGCTGTCGCGCAAACAGAGAATTGTCGGGCAACAGCGTCAAACGGCACGCCTTTGCGCATCTGCTCGATCATCTGCAGGCCGGCGCGATAAATCTCCTGAACGCGGGCCTCGTCCTCTACGGGCAGGCAAATTTCTGAAACCAGATATTGTTCCTTACGGCTATCCTCGCGCAGGCGATCATGAACGGTTTCAATCTGTTGATCCGTGACCCGTACGCGAGAGCCGAACCGCCCGGATACAATCCTTTGCCAGGTCAAATCAGCTTTGAATTTATCGGCCAGGGTTTCGATTGCGATACCTTGCCTTTCCAGTTCCGCCACCAGATCTTCCATAGTCAGCCCTGAGGTGGCCGCGAGGCGCGTCAGTTCATCTTCAATATCGGCAGGATCAATCTCAAACTCCAGACGCTCCGCTTCTTGCAGCTTGAGCTTTTCTTCGACCAGATCTTTCAGGGCCTGTTCCTGAAGCTGTGGAAAGGCGCTTTCCGGAATGCGGTTGCCGGACATCAACACCATCAGGCGCACTCTTTGACGGACATCGAAAGTCGAGATCATCTCGTCATTGACGGTAGCGGCGACAGCCTCACCCACCGTGCCCGCCTGCGCTTGTGCCGTGCCGCTGGACAGAAGGCCAAATCCCAGAACCCCAATGCCCAGAACCCTAATGCCAAGCGAAAATACACCAAGGCCCCATTTTCTGCACCATTTTCCAAAATGGGGCCCGAAGCTGAACCGGCGGGGGGAGGTTGGCATTGCAATGGGTAAAGTCATGTAAAAAACACCTGAAGTTGTTAGCCCTTGAAAGATCGCTTGGCTCGTGAAAAAGCACCCGGATCAGCGCCCCTCAGCGCCAGCGTTGAAAATAGCCGATTAAGCATATTCTGCAAGCAATGCTTTGGCGTTATTTAGCTTAAAACAACGGTTGGGCAAAAAAAGGGCAGGTCTGAAAAGTTACAGATTATCAATGTGTTATGCGATGGCGTGGGCTGAACCCTGTTTGTGGGCCTGATCTTCTAACCAGTAAAGCCGCGCAATTCGAGGCGGATTGTAAAGGAACGGTCAAAATCAAAGCCCTGATTGCGGGTGCGGTCATTGCGATATTCAAAGGAGACAATTGTGCATTCATCGCTATAGCCGAGGGAGAAGGTCTCGGTTGTCGTTTGATTGAGCCCCAAATCCCGCTGCCAGCGCCCACCAATATTCCAGCGATCGGTCAGCTTATAGGTAAGATTGGTTGTCAGATATTCATCGGTTTGCGAATCAATCGAGGCTTGGTCGCCGGCCAGAATTTTCAAATAAGCCAATGAGCCGGAAACAGGGCCATGACGGCCGCGAATATTGGTTTCATTATTGCGCAGGGTACCATCGCGTGAATCAATACGAAAACGGCTATCAAGGCTGATAGCATTGGACCAGCGAACGCCCAAATTGCCGACAATATCAGATGAGGTGCGGTCAATGCCCGGTGTCAGATTGGCGCTGGTGACAAAGGCTTGCGTTTCACTGGCGCGAAATTGCTGGCCAATCAGACCCTTCAGGGCGAGACCATTATCAAAATTCGCATTGCCGGAAATGCCAATATTGATTCGCTGGCCATCTTCCCACACATCATAGCCGCTGCCCTTGCTCCAGTCATACAGGGTGGCGGCATCAAATTCGAAAAACTGCGAATCTTCATTGAGAACCTGTTCGGAAAAATTATCGTCAGGACTGACCACCAATTGCACTTTGGGCTCGATCACATAAAGGGCATTGCTGCTTCGTTTGGCCAGAGGGTAGGACCATTCAATCCCTGCAGTTGGCAAAAAGCGACTTGTTGTGGTTGAATCTTTCAGGCCACCACCGGGCAGGGCCAGCAGGCAGGCGGTATAGTCAAGGGCAGGCAGGCTGTCATTGCAAAGTTCGTTACCGCGCAAAATATCATTATATTGATAGGCATCCCCGCGTAATTGGGTAAATCCGCGAAAACGATGACCGCCCTTGGTGATATGGGTCTTTTCCCACGAGATAGAGGCAATAGCGCGATTGGAGTTAAGGCCATCACGTCGCCACAGGGATAAAAGATTACCCTCAATAGTGGTTATCCCGCCAATGACCGGGGTTTTATATTCGCTGGAAAACTGAATGCGAGGCAGGGTCTGAGCGGCGAGGTCATTATTTTCAGCTGCCCGCAGAGAGTTGAAACCGATACCATCAATGGTGAGGATGGAGCTATTGGTGATGCGGGCCAGAGAAATGGTCGAGCGCAAGCGATCCGGTCGATAAAGGCCGCGGTCACGGCGTAAATCACCTTCCGGCTCCACATCATAGCTGCGCAAATAGCGATTATCCGAGACATGATTGATGTCAAAAGAGGCAAGCCAGTTTTTGGAGAAAGATTGTATGCCTTTGGCAAATAGGTGGTAACGTATTTCTGGCACATCAAAGGAGAGATTGGTCCCGCTGATAGATAGTTCTTCTGTACCATCGGAGCCGATAATCCCGCCCTGAATGGCAAATTGTCCGCCGGGCCTTCGCAAGCGATATTCGCCTTGCAAAAGCGTGCCCTGATCGGTCATGAATTTGGGTGAAAAGGTTGCATCCTGATAGCTGGAAATGGCAAAATAATAGGGAATTTCCGCATAGGCCCCGAGCAAGGTGGAGGAGCCGATTTTTGGTGTTAGAAAGCCTGATTGCCGTTCAACTGTAGGATCGGGGATTTGCAAAAAAGGGGAATAAAAAACCGGGACCCCCAAAACTTCCAATATGGCGTCATTAAATCTTATAACGCTCATATCCGGATCTTGTACAACGCGCCTGGCCCGCACCTGCCAAGTTGGTGTTTTCTCGTCGCCATTTTCCTGACAGACATCACAGGCTGAATAGCTGGCGCGTTTTAATTCATTGCGGCCATCGCCGCTTTTAATGACGCTTGACGCGGCGAGGCGGGAATCATCAGAGAGCAAAAGGCCAAAATTACTGGCAATGCCATCGCTCAATGCACCATCCAGCGCGACATCATCGGCAAAAAATACCTGACCTTCCGCATCGGTAATGGAGACATTGCCGCTGGCAGTGACGATATCGGTGTCGGGATCATAGGAAACCTTGTCGGCTTCCAGATAGCGCTCGCCAAAATAGGCTTTGACATTACCGATGGCGACGACCGGACTGTCTTCGGTTTCACGAGTGACATTATCCGCTTCGAAGTAAACCTTTTCGACGGTCTGTTCCTGATGGTCTTGCGGTGTTGATTGGGCATTGGCGGCAGGGGCGAGAAGGCCGAGAAGGGGAAGGCAAACACCGGTCAGCAAGCCCGGGACGAGGCGCTTTCCGGCTGGGCCTCGCCAGGCGTTTTCAAGCGCAGGCATCAGAGAAGTGTTTTTGTTTTTATGCTTCATCAGCCGTTATTTCGTTCCCAAAAAGAAATCCATTCCCCGAAAGAAAAGATTTGCCTCGAAAAGATGGTCTGACGGCCCAAGATTCGAGGCGGTTTTTATGTAACCTTACCCATCTTCCCGATAAAGCAAAAGGGTTAAAGAGAGCAGGAGCGCCAGAGCAACCGGAGTCCATGCCGCGAGCACTACAGGGGTAATTCTGGCCTCGGCGGTCGCCGATGAAAATTCAGACAGGATAAACAGCAAAAACCCGGCGCCAAGTCCCATCAGCAATAGTTTGGCGGTGCCGCCGCCGCGAATGGGGCGCATGGTGAAAGCCGCGGCAATCAGCACCATGCCAAGCAAGGTTAGTGGCAAGGCCCATAATTGATGATAGCGTAAACGATAGTCGATGCTGGGTAGGCCGGCCTGTTCGGCGAGGGCAATAAAGCGCGGTAATTGCCAGATCGACATGGCTTCGGGTCTGGCGACATCTTCGCGCAAATCTTTTATGTCAAAAGCCGAGGGCACCCATTCACTGCGCCGGGGCGTTTTATCCTGCGCCTCCAGGGTTTTGCGGCGGGCCTGAATAAGTTCAAAGCCCTGATCGCGAATAATCGCCTTATCGGCGTCCCAGCGTTCAATAAAGACACCGGTCAGGCTGCGCCGCCAAATGGTGACATCCTGCAAGGTGTTGGTTTCCGGATCATAGCTTTCTGCATGGAGGATAACGGCGGTATCGCCATCTTTTTGTCGCAGCCAAATCCCCCCTTGCAGGGATTTCAGCAAAGAAGCCTTTTTACCGCGAATCTCATTCTTGTAAGTCTCGGAACTGGCACTCATTTGTGACGCCAGCGGATCAATAATGGTGACCATAGCGATGCCGAGCAATACCGCGATTAAGGCCCCCGGACCAATAATCCCCCATACGGAAATCCCCGCCGATCGCATAACCGCCAATTCGGAGCGGCGATTGAGTTGGTAAAACGCAATCATGGTGCCAAACAACATCATGAAGGGCATGATACCAATGGCCAGTTTTGGCGCCCGCAAGGCGGTGATAAAAAGCGCTTCCTTCAAGCCAGCCCCGTCAACATTTTCGACAAAACGCAAGGACTCCACCAGATCGATTAAAAAAATCAATCCGGCAAGACCGGCCGTAAGGCCACCAACGGCCAAAAGAATTTGTTTGCCCAGATAAATGGAAAGGGACGAGATTCTCATAGGGCCCCCTTGGGCTGGTTCTTTTCTGTAAACCAGCCTCGCGATCCCACCAATAGCGCAAAAGCCATCAAGCCGGCACCAAGCGGCCAAGCATATTGAACGATATTGACCCAAGGCATGGCGGCCGCAAGATTTTGCCAGAAATAGCCAAACACCCTGACCACAATGGCAATGACCACAACCCGCTGGATGATTTTACTATAGCCAAAGCGATTGAAATTGGTGCGCAGCATCAAGGCCGAGGCGATCAACACGAAAAACAGGGTATAAAGGGGCGTGGCAAGGCGCGCATGACCTTCGGCGATTAGCCTGTTCGCACGGGCCTTGTCATATTCCTTGGTCATATCCGGAAATAACAATTCATGGATATAGCGTTCGGTCTCTTCCAGTACCGGGTTAATGTCCAATTTCTGGTAATCGGTCATATCCACGGCGGTTTCGATAAAGCGGACGATTTCAATTTCGCCATCCTTGTTCAGCCGCTGAATATTGCCATTGGCCAGATGCAGGCGCGGACCATATTCGGAATTTCGATAAAGACCACTTTCGGCCATATAGGTAACCGGCTTGTCCGGATCCCGAAAATCATAGACCAACAGGCCGAGAAATTGTCCGCCGGGGCGCACTTCCTCGGCATGAACCATCAGCCCGTCAATGGCGGTGGCAAATTCTCCGGATCGAATAAGAGACCTTGCGATATCGGCGCGGACTTCGCGGACAATCTGCTTCATCTCCCGATAGCCCCGGGGCATGAGATCGACATTGATCCACAAGGTGACGAGAGAGGCGGCAAATCCGAGAAGCAGAAGCGGCCTTGCAATGCGTAACCGGCTGGCCCCGGCACAGGCCATCACCGCGATCTCGCTATCGGCCATCAGCCGGTTGAGCAGGTAAAGGGTTGTGGCCAGCACGGCGAAGGGAATAATAACCGCCAGCAGGCTGGGGATGATCAATATGCCGACCTGGAAAAACGACCACAGGGAGCCGCCTTCCTCGACCACCAGATCAACCCTTTGCAAAAGCTGGGTCAGCCAGATAACCGCGCTGACACTGATGGTTATCAGCAAAAGCGGCTGCAGGCTCTGGGAGAAGATATAACGGTCGAGGCGGGTCACTTTTTCCTTCTGGGTCGATTTGGTGCCAAAGCGGCGCTTTTTTAGGGCAAAGCCCGTTTACCCCTTTGCAAAGCCATGAGGGAGGTCGTAAAGTCCCGCTCGAATAGCATACTTGCTTGAAAACCAAAAGAATTCAGACCCTTAACAATGAGAAAATCTTCCAAAGAGGACCAATCTGCCATGAATGTAACATTTTCCAAAGCGGCCGCTCCCAAAACTGGCGCTCTAGCCATTCCCGTGTTCGAGCGCGGTATGAAATCCAAAGGGTTTGCGGCCCTTGATAAGGCCAGTGGCGGCCATTTGACCCGCGCTGCCAAGGCCGGGGATTTTACAGGCAAGCAGGGGCAGAAATTGGTGATTACCAGCCCCGGGAAACTGCCCAATTCCCATGTCATCCTGCTGGGGGCCGGCAAAGCCGGTAATTTGAGCCTGTTGAAAGCGGAAGATATTGGCGGGCGGACGATTGCCACGGTTTATCGCGGGCCGGTAAAGGCCGTCACCTTCATGCTGGAAGGTTTCGAGCAGGACGGGATGGAAACGGCAGAATTGCACGCCCATATCGCCTATGGCGCGCGATTGCGGGCCTATTCTTTCGATAAATATCGCACCACTGCGAAAAAGGAAGACCTGCCAAGCCTCAGTAAAATTGCTATTAACTCCCCCGAGGCCAGCGCTGTCAGGGCCGCTTATGAGGAGCTTGAGGCGGTTGCAGAAGGGGTATTTCTCACCCGCGATCTGGTTTCCGAGCCGGCCAATTTTCTCTATCCGGAAAGTTTCGCCCAAACCTGTCGCGATCTGGAAAGTCTTGGCCTTAAAGTTTCCATTCTCGGCGAAAAAGAAATGGAAAAGCTGGGCATGGGCTCGCTTCTTG
The DNA here is from genome assembly GCA_026989615.1 of Parvularculaceae bacterium. Classification (GTDB taxonomy): domain Bacteria; phylum Pseudomonadota; class Alphaproteobacteria; order Caulobacterales; family Parvularculaceae; genus S012-90. The sequence continues at coordinate 17,954 of JALSJA010000135.1, forward strand.
GCGTCGGGCAGGGCTCGCGCCGGGAAAGCAAAATTGCAGTGATGGAATGGCGCGGCGGTAAAAAAGGCGACAAGCCAGTGGCCTTTGTCGGCAAGGGGGTGACCTTTGATACTGGCGGCATTTCCCTGAAACCCGGTCAGGGCATGTGGGATATGAAATTTGATATGGGCGGTGCGGGCGCTGTCACCGGTGCCATGGCGGCATTGGCCAAGCGCGGTGCCAAGGCCAATGTGGTTGGTCTTATTGGTCTGGTGGAAAATATGCCCGACGGGAATGCCCAGCGCCCCGGCGATGTGGTAACGTCCATGTCCGGGCAAACCATTGAGGTTTTAAACACCGATGCCGAAGGGCGTTTGGTGTTGGCGGATGTGATGACCTATGCGCAGGAAAAATACAGCCCCAAAGTGATGATTGATCTGGCAACTTTGACCGGTGCGATCATCATTTCGCTGGCCCATGAATTTGGCGGCATGTTTTCCAATGACGAAGATTTGTGTGCGGCGCTTGATCAAGCGGCCAAAGAGGTGGGTGAGGATTTGTGGCGCATGCCGCTAACCAAAGCCCATGACAAGATGATCAATTCTGACATTGCGGACATGAAAAATATTTCCAATGGCCGCGCTGGCGGCTCATCGACGGCGGCGGCGTTTTTGAAACGTTTTGTCAAAGAGGGCGTGGAGTGGGCGCATCTTGATATTGCCGGTGTGGCCTGGGCCGATAAAGCCAAGCCAACCGTGCCCAAAGGTGGTTCCGGCTATGGGGTGCGCTTGCTGGATAATTATATCCGCCGTTTCCATGAGCAGGAAAAATAAAAAGGGGGCTATCCTGACCGAGATATTATTTTATCATCTGGAGCGGGCGCGCCTTGAAAATATATTGCCGGACCTGCTGCAAAAAAGCCTGCAAAATAATTGGCGGGCTGTGCTGCGTGTAGGGTCGAAGGAAAAACTTGAGGCGCTGGATGATTTATTATGGCACTATAATGATGAGAGCTTTTTGCCCCATGGGTGCTCTGGCGATGCCGCCGATCATCCGATCTGGCTGACAAATGGCGATGATTTGCCCGACAGGCGGGATATTTTGTTTGCGGTGGAGGGGGCAGGTTTTTCTTTGACCGAAATAGAAAAGCTGACCCGCTGTGTGCTCATTTTTGATGGCGCCGATAGTGCGCAATTGGAAAAAGCGCGCAATAGCTGGACACAGATAAAAGACAGCCCGCATGAGGCCACCTATTGGCGACAAAATAGCCATGGGCGCTGGGAGAAGGCGGCGTGAAAGCCAGAAAATTCGCAAAAATAATCCGCGACAAAATTACCGAGATAGAAACATTGTCTGATGTGGCAGAGCAATCACGCGCTGTTGTTGAGTTGGATCAGCAATCGGTCGGGCGGCTCTCCCGTCAGGATGCTTTGCAACAACAGGCCATGGCGCTGGCCCAGGAAAGAAATCGCAAACAGGAACTGGTTTTGCTGAAACGGGCCTTGCATCGGGCGGAATCCGGCGATTTTGGCCTTTGCGAAGAATGTGGCGAAGAAATCCCGGAAAAGCGCCTTGAAATTGATCCGGCCACCGAGATTTGCGTTAAATGCAGAAATTGAGTAAATTACCCTCGGGTCTGTATTTGGTGTTTAAAAAGAGGAAGCTATTATGCCTGTAAAAAACATAACTTTTGGTAGTCTGTTCAAGATTATCGTTTGGAGTCAGGTTTGCCTGTGGCTTTTATTCGCTTTGTTCTGGGTAGCATTGGCCTTCATGGCACCGGAGGCGATTACGATCAATCAAGTTCCGGCCGAAAATACAATGGAGGCGCTAAGGGGCCTGATTATTGTTTTCGGGGTCGGAGCGGTCTTTACCCTGCTGGTCGGTGGTCTGGGGGCTGCGGGACTGAAGCTGTTTGGCGGAATTTTACCCCTTGGCATGGTGGCCTTCAGGGAGCAGAGCTAACCTCCAGGCGATTTAGCCTTCTATATCGCGGATAAATTTTGTTATGGTGCTTGCGGCTTGTTTGGGCATGGCCTGCAGCAATAGGTGCGCGCAATCAAATTCCACGGTTTTACTATTGGCAGGTTTGCGGGGGAAATAATCGCCAGTGCCAATCACCCGGTCATGTTTGGCCGTGATGATGAGGCTGGGTTGGGAAAGAGCAGCAAACCGATCACTGACATCCACATGAACACAAGCTTTGGTGCGGGCCTGCACA